>JANOCN010000222.1:0-7508 GCA_031412185.1 Betaproteobacteria bacterium
GTGATGGAGCAGGGCAGTGCGCAGGATATCTTCTACCGAGCGTCACACCCACCGTGGGTCTGCTGGGTGCCGTACCCCGGCTCGACCAGGAGGATGGCTCCCTGCTGGCAATCCCCGGTGCGCCACCCAATATGGCACGGCTGCCCAAAGGCTGCCCGTTCAGCGAGCGGTGTAGCCTGGCTGACGCTGTGTGCCAGAACACCATGCCGCCGCTGCGACCCGCCGACGCCGAACCAGACTCCCTGGTGATGCGGGCCTGCCACCGCAGCCCAATGGATGTGCGGGAGGGCATGCGGCGGGACCCCGACACCGACCACGCTTGTGCCACTGGCATGACGGATGGGGCGGCACATTTCCTGGAGCGACCCAGCCAACCACGTGAGCCCCATGCCTGAGTCCGCATCACCCATTTTGTCGGTGCGCGACCTGAAGGTCTACTTCAACGTACGCGATGCCAAGGGCTGGCCCTGGTCGCCCAGCCGTACGCTCAAGGCCGTGGACGGTATCTCGTTCGACATCCATGCCGGAGAAACACTGGGAGTCGTGGGCGAATCGGGCTGCGGCAAATCGACACTGGCGCGCGCCATGCTCAACCTGATTCCGGCCACCTCCGGCAGCATTCTGTGGATGGGGCAGGAGATGAATGGTGCCTCGGAGCGCGCCTGGCTGGCGGTGCGCAAAGACGTGCAGATGATCTTCCAGGACCCGTTGGCTTCGCTCGACCCGCGCATGACCATTGCGCAAATAATCGCCGAGCCGCTCAGGACACACCGGCCCGAAATGCCGCGGGCAGCTGTGATGGAGCGGGTGCAGGCCATGATGGTGCGGGTAGGGTTGACGCAGCAGCAGATCAACCGCTACCCGCATGAATTCTCTGGGGGCCAGTGCCAGCGCATTGGCATTGCGCGCGCGTTGATCCTGGAGCCCAAACTCATCATCTGCGACGAGCCGGTGTCGGCGCTGGACGTGTCGATCCAGGCGCAGATCATCAACCTGCTCAAGGAGCTGCAGCAGTCCATGGGCCTGGCGCTGATATTTATTGCGCACGACCTCGCGGTGGTCAAACACATCAGCAACCGCATTCTGGTGATGTACCTGGGCCACGAGATGGAGGTAGCGCAGAAAAAGGCGCTGTATGCGTCGCCGCAGCATCCCTACACCCGTGCCCTGCTGTCGGCCATCCCGATTCCCGATCCGGAGCTGGAGCGCAAGAAAGTGGTCCAGCTGCTACATGGCGATTTGCCGTCGCCTATCAACCCGCCGTCAGGGTGTGTATTTCGGACCCGCTGTCCGCAGGCGATCGAGCGCTGTGGACAGGAAGTGCCGGAGTTGCGACGCCTGAGCGACTTCACCGAGGCGGCGTGTATTCTGGCCTAGCGGCAGCCGAAGAAGGCGTCGGTCCTGTTATCCCTTCGGCTTGCGGCTTTCCTCTTCGCTCTTCATCTGGTCGCTGTCCTTCTTGCCTACCGGCGAACTGGCCCGCGGCATGGGCTTTTGGCTGGCTGATGCAGGGGAATCCGCTTTGGCTAGCGGTACCCTCGCTGCTGCCGATGAGGGAGCCGACGCCGGAGCGATTGCTCTTGCGGGTGCGGCTGCAGCCGGCGCCACCGGTGCGGATGCCGTTGCCCTCGCCGGTGGCGGTGAGGGAGGTGGTGTTACCGCTGCAGGAGCCACTGCCGGTGCCGGTGGCTTCGCTGCTACCGCTGCCGGTGGCGCTGCTGCCGGTGGCGCTGCCGCAGACGCTGGCCGGTCGGCAGGCGCGGGCATTGCGCTTGTGGTCGGTGCCGAGGCGGATGGTAAAGGCGTAGTTTGCGCCGCGCGTGGAGTCGGAGCTTGCGGTAGCGGCAATGGGGCCACGATCTGCGGCGCAGTGGGCCGGGGGTCCGAAGCGCGAGGCGTGATGGACACGGGCGCCGGGCTCGAAGCTTGCGCGGCTGGATTGGGCGCGCTTGCGGTCGCCGCTGGGGTAACCCGAACCGGGGGGACACCTGGCGCGGCAGGGGCACTTGAGGCAGCGGCGGTTCTTGGCGCAGCGGGCGCGCCTGGCGCCGAGGCAGCTTGCGTGGGTGTGCCAGCGACTGCCGCCGTGGCGGCGCGCGCAGGGCCAGCCGCCGAACCGCCTTGCCGTGGCACTGGCTGCGTAGGCGGAGCAGCCGCTTGCGGTGCAGGCTGAGGCGCCGCCGCTGATGCAGCGACTTGCGGAGCTTGCCGGGCCGCTGCTGTTGCAGCGACTTGTGGCGGAGCTTGCGGGGCCGCCGCTGATGCGGCGGCTTGCGCCGTGGTGGCCCGTGGCGGCGAAGCCGCTGGTGCCGGTGGCACGGCGGACTGTGCCGCCGACGCGGGCAATTCGGCCTGCCTTGGTAGCGGCTGGGCCTTTGCAATCGGTGCGGTGGACGTCGCTGGCGGGATGGGCGGCGCCACAACGACCGCGGGCGCTGGCGCAGATTTTTTTGCATCCGCACTTGCCGGCGCACTGGCCGCAGTGGTAACCGGTGCTACGGCAAGGGGAGCCGCCATTTTGACAACCGGCGCTTTCTCTGCTGCCGCTGGTTTGACATTCTTGCGTGCCGCGTCATCGAGCGGCTTGCCCAGACTCGCCAGCAGTTGGGGTAATTGTGCCGCCAGACCGGTAGATGCCGGCGGTGGCGCGGTGACAACCACCACCGAGCGCTGGAACACCGGCGCTGGGGGTTTGTCGTTGGCGGCGGCCGCGCCGCGCACGCTTTTATCGGTCGGTACTACCGCCGCTACAGCGGCCACGGCGGCGCTGGCCAAAGCTTGCTGCGAAACGCGCACAGCCGCCCTCGACACCGGCTGTGCCTGAACGAAAGTAGTCGTTGGAACCGCAATGACCGCTCCAGGCACCTGCTGGTTGGCATAGATGACGTTGGTGATATTGGTCGTGCTGTAGTTGACGACCGTATTGTTGACAACCGTGTTGCTACCACTTGGGTTGCGGGCGGCCAGGCCATTGCCGCGGTTGATATTTTCGTAATAGCCCCGGCTGACCGCATAGGACGGCCGATACTCTTCGCGTGGCGCCAGCGGAAACCAGGCCACTCCACCGACATTGCCACCGGAAACAGGTACCTGGAAATTCGACCCTCCGACAAATGCAACCAGCGCAGGCGCATAGTAGGCAGTGCTGCGCACCGGCGCCGGCACCCAGGCCCAGGTTCCCGCTAGATTGGCCCAGCGCCCGTAGTGCGAAACCGCGAAGCCCCAGGGCGCATCATCGATCCAGGTCCAGCCCCAGGGGTCTACCCAGGCCCAATGTCCGTCACGATAGGGCGTCCAGCCCGGTGCGACGCGTTTCGGAACCCATACGTTGCCGTAGGTGGGGTGTTTGCGCCAGTTGCCGTGCGCATCCAGATCCTGGTAGCCGACCACATCCTGGGAGACATAACGGGCCGAGGCCGACTTCTCGTAGCCACGGTCCCGGGCACTGGCCCATCGATCGAACGCGTCCAGCCGGGGTGGGTCGACAACCTGGTACTCGCGCAATCCGGTGCCGCTGAAGCGGTAGGGTTGGCGCGCGTCGATGGTGTAGGCGGCACCTTCTCCATGGACCTGGGCTCTGCCCTGGCGCACGATGACGTCGGTGGCATTGCCATCCGGGTCCACCTCAATCCGGTATTCGCCGCTCTGGCGCAGTGTCAACGCAAGGTTGGGCGTACCCACTTCGATCACCTGGTTGGGTGCCACACGGCGCACGCGTACGCTCAAGGTACCCTGGGTCATTCGCAGTTGGGCGATGCGGTCGTTCAGGTTGAGAATGGATACGCTGGTATTGGCCCCCATCCGGATCATCGCACCACCGATCTGGATTTCGGCCCGCGCACCTGCATCGGTCCAGAGCCGGTCGCCATTGGTGAGCGGCCGGTTGACGGTGGCCTCTACCCAGTCGTTCTCCCCGGCCGGGGAAAAGCTGACAGGCCCGCCGACGTAGCCCAGCCGTGCAATACGGGCCGGCGGGTCGGCGTTGGCCCAGCCGCTGCATATCAGCAGCGTCAGTGCGGCGGCGAAGGCTGCAGCTTGGTGCTGTAAATTTTGTATTTGCACGGTGTTATCCCTCCCATCAGCAACTCTGGCAATGCGCAACCCCTCCCAACTGCGGCTTCGCTGCGCCTTTAACGGCCGACCATGCGGTTGCGATGGCGCCGCTTACGCACTGTTGCAATCCACGCCGCCGGGTTGCTCCCGATGTGCTGCCTCACAGCCCGCGGGGCGGTAGCTAGCCTCGCGCGCGCTCCACACCAGCTATCCCGGTCAGGCCGACGTTGACACCGGTAGTGCGCAACGTGGGTTGTTGAGGAAATAGTATCAAGTTGTTTAGTTTGGGCTTTTTCTGGACGTAGGACAACAGGAGGACGTTATCATCGTCCCGTCCTACATTTGATTTCGCACAAATGTATTGACAGCGAGCACATTGCTGAGCTCCAACCTCCCTCGCGCGAAACCACTCAGCGCAATACCCTACATCCGACAGGTAGATCGAATTAGGCGGCGACGCATGATTTTTGCCCTGCATGGGCATGACCAACCTGATTCTGGATACACCTTGAGATCGACAAACTTCTTCACCGCCGCATTGCTGTTTATCGCAGCGACGCTTATTTCGCTTTCATTCGGGGTTGCCGGCGCTACCGACCCAGCAGTCGTCACAACACCCATCGATGCTCGCATCAAGTCGAACCGCAACGACATCTCGTCGCCGTTGCGAGAGCGCGGGGAGGTGCGCGTGATCGTTGGCCTGCGTACCGCGCAAGAGGTAGCGCGACGTGTGGACCGGGCGCCAGATGTGGTCAAGGAGCAGGCGGTGGCGGCCCGGCAATTGCGCGTGCTTCAGCGCCTGACTGGGACTAGTATCCGCGAGGTGAAGCGGCTGCGTCTGCATGATTTCATGACCCTCACGGTCGACTCCGGCGCATTGGATGCATTGCTTGCAGACCCCGAAGTTACCTCTGTCCAGGTGGACCAACCGCGCTACCTGGTGTTGCAAGACACGCCTGCCATCACGCGCGCCACCAATGCGTGGTCTGCGGGTGTTCTCGGGGCTGGGCAGGTAGTGGCGGTGCTGGACACGGGGGTGGACAAGACTCACCCGTTCTTCACCGGCAAGGTGGTAGCGGAGGCCTGTTTCTCGCGCAGGGTAACCGGCAACGTTTCGTTCTGTCCGGGCGGGGTAGATCAAAGCGTCGCGCCCGGTAGCGCAGCGCCATGTCCTGAGTACAGCATGGGCTGTTGGCATGGAACGCATGTGGCAGGCATTGCAGTAGGGCGCGTCGGTGTTTTAAGCGCCACCACAGGTGGCATTGCCCCGGAAGCCGGGCTTATCGCGATCCAGGTGTTTCAGCGCGACTGCGCCACGTGCGGCCTATCAGCTTACGACAGCGACATCCTCGCCGCTCTCGACCACGTATATTCGCTTCGCAACACCTATAACATCGCTTCAGTCAACCTGAGTCTCGGTGGAGGCTTGTTCACCCAGACTTGCGACGCCAGCTATCCCGCGTACAGGTCGCTGATAGATAGCCTGGACGATGCGGGTGTCGCCACCGTTGTTGCTGCGGGAAACAACGGAAATGCTGCTGCGCTTTCCTCTCCTGGGTGCCTGTCGAACGCCATTAGCGTTGGATCCACCACAAAACAGAACGCGATATCGGGTTTTTCCAACAGTGCCAGCTTCCTGACTTTACTTGCGCCTGGGAGCGGGATCACATCCTCGGTTCCGCTCGCCTATGCAGCGAGTGGTTTCGGTGGGGCTAACGGCACTTCCATGGCCGCTCCACACGTCGCGGGAGCATGGGCGCTGCTCAAGTCTGCGAATGCGGCCGCGACAGTGCCCCAGATATTGCAGGCTCTGCAAGACAGCGGCGTGCCGATTACCGACCCACGCAACGGCCTGACCAAACCGCTCATAAGCATAGGCGAATCGCCTGGGCAGCCCGGAGCACTGGGGTTGCTCGGGCAACAGTCGGCTCCAACAGTAACCGTAACAGCGCCAGCCAACGGAGCGCGCTTTTCCGCGCCTGCCAATATCACTCTGAGCGCCAGCGCTAGCGCGACCAGAGCGAATGCGTCGATTTCGCGCGTCGAGTTCTACCGCGGCGCCACTAAGATCGGTGAGTCCTCGGCAGCACCGTATTCGATCACCTGGGCAAACGCAGCTCGAGGGGCCTACACGCTGACAGCGCGCGCTACCGATAGCCTCGGCGGCACTACAGTATCCGCGCCGGTCAGTATTTCGGTTGTACAGAATTTCACTATCCAGGGCACGGTTTCGCTGAGCGGCGCAGGCCTGAGCAACGTGGGTATCGCAGCCACCAACGGAGTGAGCTGCCCGGCAAGTAACGCTTCAGGCCAGTACAGCTGCGTCGTGCCATCGGGCTGGAGCGGCACAATAACACCGGCACGCAGCGGCTACTCGTTTTCTCCGCCCTCGCAGAGCTACAGCAATGTGGCAGCCAATTTAAGCGCCCAAAACTTTGCAGCAACCGCCGCGGCGCCCCCCACGTACCAGATCAGCGGATCAGTCACTCTCAATGGAGTTGCCCTGGGCGGAGTGCGCATGGCTGCCACCAACGGAGTGAGTTGCGCATCGAGTAACGCTTCGGGGCAGTACAGCTGCGTTGTGCCTCAGGGCTGGTCGGGCACGGTGACACCAGCCCTTTCGGGGTACAACTTCACGCCAAGTTCGCGCGGGTTCAGCAACGTGGCGGCCAATCAGTCTGCGCAGAACTACGCAGGCGCATTAAGCGCGGACACCGTATGGGTTGATGATGCAGTACCCCCTGGTGCCACCACAGGTGGGGGTGCAGAGGGCTGGAGTTGGGTGAGCGCCAATCCGGCACCTTTCTCCGGTACTCTGGCGCACCAGTCCGCGCTGGTGAGTGGGCGCCACCAGCACTACTTCTACAACACGACCAGTCCGCTTGCAGTTGGCACCGGGGACACGCTGTTTGCGTATGTTTATCTGGACCCGGTCAACCCCCCGAGCCAAGTGATGTTGGAGTGGTACGACGGCCAGTGGGAACATCGGGCCTATTGGGGTGCCAACATAATTCCCTGGGGAGTCAATGGCACAGCGAGCAGACGTTACATGGGTGCTCTGCCATCAACCGGGCAATGGGTGCGGCTGGAGGTGTCAGCAGCATTGGTCGGGCTGGAGGGGCGCAGCGTCAATGGCATGGCCTTCACATTGCAGGACGGACGGGCTACCTGGGACCGGGCCGGCAAGGCACGCCCCGCATCGACCAGTTATGTTGTGGACGGAACAGTCACTCTCAATGGAGTTGCCCTGGGGGGAGTGCGCATGGCTGCCACCAACGGGGCGAGTTGCACGTCGAGCAGCGCTGCGGGGCAGTACAGCTGCGTGGTGCCCCAGGGCTGGTCGGGCACGGTGACACCAGCCCTTTCGGGGTACAACTTCACGCCAAGTTCGCGCGGGTTCAGCAACGTGGCGGCCAATCAGTCTGCGCAGAACTACGCAGGCGCATTAAGCGCGG
>JANOCN010000223.1:0-1521 GCA_031412185.1 Betaproteobacteria bacterium
TGCTGGAGTTGGTGCAGCCGGATGGGGCAACGGTCGCCGCAGAGCAACTTATTGCGCGTATCGATACAGAAGGCCGTGCGGTCGCAGTGGCTCCTGCTTCGGGCGCGGCACCGGCACCGGCACCAACACCAGCAAGCGCGCCGCCCTCTGCTTCGGCCAGCGCAGTGGCGATGCCTTCTGCAGCCAAACTGATGGCCGACAACCAGTTGGCTGCCGGTAGTGTGGCCGGTACCGGCAAGGACGGCCGGGTCACCAAGGGGGATGTGCTGGCAGCCGTAGCTGCGCCTGCCGCCCCAGCTGTCCCGACGCTGGTCGTGGCTGTGGCACCAGTTGTGGCACGGCTAGCGGCGGTAGCGCAGCCACTACCGCAGGTGGCACCACCCAAGGTCAATCTGGGCGACCGACCTGAACAACGTGTGCCGATGAGCCGGCTACGCGCCCGCGTGGCAGAGCGGCTGCTGCAGTCACAGTCTTCCAACGCCATATTGACCACTTTCAACGAAGTCAACATGGCCCCGGTGATGGAAATGCGCAAGCGTTTTCAGGAGAAGTTCGAGAAGGAACACGGCGTCAAGATCGGATTCATGAGTTTCTTTGTGAAAGCGGCGGTGCATGCGCTCAAGAAGTATCCGGTGCTGAATGCGTCAGTAGACGGCAACGACATCGTGTACCACGGCTATTTCGACATCGGCATCGCGGTGGGATCACCGCGTGGCCTGGTGGTGCCAATCCTGCGCAATGCCGACCAGATGAGTTTTGCCGATATCGAGAAGAAGATTTCGGACTACGGCACCAAGGCGCGTGATGGCAAATTGGGAATCGAAGAAATGACCGGCGGGACTTTCTCCATCTCCAACGGTGGTGTGTTTGGTTCGATGCTGTCCACGCCGATCATCAACCCGCCTCAATCTGCGATTTTGGGTGTGCACGCAACCAAAGAGCGCGCCGTGGTGGAAAACGGCGTAGTGGTGGTACGACCGATCAACTACCTGGCCCTGAGCTACGACCACCGCATCATTGACGGGCGCGAGGCCGTGCTGGGACTGGTCGCGATGAAAGAAGCGCTGGAAGATCCGGTCAGGCTGCTGTTCGATATTTAGATCCTATCCGTGAGCAAGACGGCCCTCCGTCGGCGGCAACCCGGTGGCTGTTTTGTCTCGAAATTGACTGGAAAACATGAGCAAGAATTTTGACGTGGTGGTCATCGGTGCCGGGCCGGGTGGTTATATTGCCGCCATCCGGGCAGCCCAGCTCGGCTTCAGTGTGGCCTGCATTGATGAGTGGAAGAACGCCGCCGGCGGCCCAGCGCCGGGGGGTACCTGTACCAATGTGGGGTGTATTCCGTCCAAGGCGCTGCTGCAGTCGTCGGAGCATTTCGAACATGCAGGCAAACACTTTGCCGAGCATGGTATCGAGATCAAAGGCCTGAGCTTGGATCTGGCGAAGATGCTTGGCCGCAAAGATACCGTCGTCAAGCAGAACAATGACGGTATTCTGTATTTGTTCAAGAAGAACAAGATC
>JANOCN010000224.1:0-1865 GCA_031412185.1 Betaproteobacteria bacterium
CCGGCCAAAAAGAAGCCTTAGAACCTATCTTGGGCTGCGGATCAGTCAACTACGCCAGTTTTCGCGGCTTTCGAGGCGGTGTGGCGCAGTAGCTGTTGGCGCACCCTGCGCATGGACCACCACACGGCCAGGGCGACCACCGGAATGGCAAAGGCGGCGCTGCTCTCAGGACTGAGCGGCCAACCTAGTGTCTGAACGCCCTTGGCCAGGTAGCTGACCAGGCCCACCACGTAGTATGTGATCGCCGCAACCGACAGGCCTTCGACCGTGGACTGCAGCCTGAGCTGCAGGTCCTGGCGCCGGTTCATGGTCACCAGCAAGGCCTGGCTGCTTTGTTGTTGCTCGATCTCCACCCGGGTGCGCAGCAGGTTGCTGATCCGCGAGACACGCTGCGACAGCGCGTCCTGACGCCGCGCAGCCCACTCACAGGTGCTGCGCGCGGGTGTGAGGCGCCGATCCATGAATTCGCGGATGGTCTGCAGGCCGGCCAGGCGCGACTCCGCTATGTCCTGAATACGCCGGTCCACCAATTCGAAATAAGCGGTACTGGCCGACAAGCGCGAATGGCTGGTCGCATGCTGGCTCTCGACCTGGCCCGCGAGCCGCGTCAACCGGTCCAGCAGCAGCGGCTCGTCCTCGCGTGTGGCGGTGCGGATGGCATTGGCGAGCTCGGCCAGTTCGCGCTCGGCAAACGCCAGCACAGCAGAGGCCTCACGCGCGGCTGGCAAACCCAGCAAAGCCGCCATCCGGTAGGTCTCGATCTCCAGCAGGCGCTGCACCAATCGCCCGAGCCGACGTGGCGTCATGCCACCGGCCATCAACACCATGCGCGAGAAGCCATCCCCGTGGATCGCAAAATCGGTGTACACCTCGCCAAAACCGTCTGCCACGGTCGAGGCGACCAGTGTGTCCTCGTGCAAAATCTGGCGCACCCAGGCGCCGTCGTCGTCCGAATTTGCCGCCACCACCCACAAATGCAGGCTCGCCAGGCATTGGCCGGGCAAACCAACGAACCAATCTTTTGGCACACTGTCCATGGCCGTCACCGGCTCGCGGGTGCCCAGCGTTTCCAGTCCGGTGGTCTGGATAAAGGTCCAGGTCACAAACTCGGTGTGCAGTTCCCATCGAACCCGGAACCGGCCTACATCCATACGCAGGTGGGTGGACTTTGCATCCGGCTGCGGCAGGTGGTGGTCTGCCAGCAGCTTGGCAATATGCGCCCGGCTTGCCTTCAAGCCGTCGGCATCGCACACCATGACCACATGCGAGATGGCCAGCGGTGCCCCCATGGCCTCCGGAGGACGCGCATGGATCTCATTGTGCAGCGACACCCGTTGCGGGTGCTGCTGTGGCTGGTAGTCAGTCTTCGACAAAAGTCTCTTCGCGCTTCTTCTTCACCGACGGCAGCAACACGATGACCAGCAGCAGTGCCGCCACCGCCAGCAAGCTGGCCGACAGGCCACGGGTGACAAACACACTCCAGTCGCCCCGCGACAACAGCAGCGCGCGGCGCAGGTTTTCTTCCATCATCGGACCCAGGATGAAACCCAGCAACAAGGGCGCGGGCTCGGCACCGAGCTTGATAAACATGTAACCGATTACGCCGAATATAGCCACCATCCAGATATCGAAGGTATTGTTGTTGGTCGAATACACACCGATGGCACAGAACAGCACGATGGCCGGGAACAGCCAGCGGTAAGGCACGGTCAACAACTTGATCCAGATGCCGATCAGCGGCAGGTTCAGAACAATCAGCATCGCGTTGCCGATCCACATGGATGCAATCAGGCCCCAGAACAACTGCGGGTTGCTGGTCATTACCTGCGGGCCGGGCTGGATGTTGTGGATGGTCATCGCACCCA
>JANOCN010000225.1:0-2130 GCA_031412185.1 Betaproteobacteria bacterium
CGGCGCTGCACCGGCTTTTGCCCGTCGCACACATCGGGCAACGCGCGTCCTTTGACGACGCTCAACGCGTATTCGAGGTAGGCACGCTGGGCGTAACTAGCCAGGTTGGGGGCGTCATCGCCGTCGCCCGGTGGCCCTTGGGAAAAGCCCAGGGTGGGTTGCTCACGCATCTAGGAACCTATCCGTGAACAAGGCCTAGTCTGCATCGCTCTTTGGCTTACCGGGCATGGCAGGCATGGCAGGGTTGCCCGGCATATTGCCGCGGTTCAGCGCCCCACCCGTGATGGCTGGGCGCACGCGCGATAGTGGGTGGCGCAGCTCTGGCGGCGGCGCAGGCGGTTTCAGTCCGGAATAAATCTGCATCACGGTCTTCACATAGTTCTGCGTTTCCTTGTAGTTCGGAATCTGGTTGCCGGCCCGTTGCACAGCGCCCTCCCCTGCGTTGTAGGCCGCCAGCGCGAGGTCGATGCGCCCCGGAAACATATTGAACAAATCGCGCAGGTAACGCGTGCCGGTCTTGATATTGATTCTGGGGTCGGTGAGCTTTTTCTCCAGCGCCATCTTTTTGTCGCTTTCGACCCCATAACGCCGCGCTGTACCCGGCATGATCTGCATCAGGCCAATGGCGCCCTTGGGGGATACCGCGGTGGGATCAAAACCAGACTCGGTAACGATCAGCGCCTGCAACAACTCAAAATCGATGTTGTGGTCCCTGGAGGCGTCGTACAGGTGCTGGCGGACCAGCTTGAAGGTTGGTGAAAGCTCGAAAAACGCCAATAACTTGGCGGGTGTGGTGGGGGCAGGTGGTGTGGGGCGTACCGGCTCCGGTGTCGGCGCGTCCAGACTGGTGTCAAAAGTCTCGGCATTGCGAAAGAACAGCTCGTACCGGTCATCGACCCGCTCTGACGCAAAATGCGCGACCCCCTTCGCGTCCACGAATCCCCACACATCGGCCCAGGCTGGTACGGCCAGCATAGTCAGCAAACTAGCCGACACGAGCCAACGCGCCAGGCACCACGCTCGCCAACCGATTGCCGATAAAAGTTCTAGCGCCATCAGACGTCAATCTCCACCGCGTCGCCGTGCAATTCCATCAGGGTGCGCCGGGCCGCCGCCTCGCCTTTGCCCATCAGTTTCGTAATCAGCATTTCGGTTTGCGCAAAATCCATTGTGCCCAGATGCACCGGCAGCAGGCGCCGGGTGTCCGGATTGAGGGTCGTGTCCCACAGTTGCTCGGCATTCATCTCGCCCAGACCCTTGAAGCGGCTGATGCTCCACGCATTCTCTCTCACACCCTCCTTGCGCAGCTTGTCCAGAATGGCGGTCAACTCCCCGGCATCCAGTGCGTAGGCTTTGGAAGCCGGCTTTTTGCCGCGGGCTGGTGCATCCACCCGAAACAACGGGGGTCGCGCCACGTATACATTGCCGCTTTCAATCAGCTTGGGAAAATGCCGGAAGAAAAGTGTCAGCAACAGCACCTGGATATGGGAGCCGTCAACGTCTGCATCGCTCAGGATACAGATCTTGCCGTAACGCAGGCCAGACAGATCCGGCGTGTCGTTGGGCCCGTGCGGGTCGACCCCGATAGCGACCGCGATGTCATGGATCTCGGTATTGGCAAACAGGCGGTCGCGTTCCACCTCCCAGGTGTTGAGCACTTTGCCACGCAATGGCAGTATGGCTTGCGACTCTTTGTCGCGGCCCATCTTGGCGCTGCCACCGGCTGAATCGCCCTCCACCAAGAACACCTCGTTGTGCGCCAGGTCGCGGCTCTCGCAGTCGGTCAGTTTACCGGGCAGCACCGCAACTCCGGATCCTTTGCGCTTCTCCACTTTTTGCCCGGCTTTTTGCCGGGTCTGCGCCGCCCGGATCGCCAGCTCGGCAAGTTTGCGCCCATATTCCACATGCTGGTTGAGCCACAGCTCCAGTGCTGGCCGCACAAAACCGGAGACCAGCCGTAACGCGTCGCGCGAGTTCAGCCGCTCCTTGATCTGGCCTTGAAACTGCGGGTCCAGCACCTTTGCCGACAGCACATAACTGGCCCGCGCAGACACGTCTTCCGGCAGCAGCTTGACGCCTTTGGGAAGCAAGGCGTGCAACTCGACGAAACCCTTGACCGCCGCGAACAAG
>JANOCN010000226.1:0-1832 GCA_031412185.1 Betaproteobacteria bacterium
GACGGCATGTCGATGGTGGTGCCGTTCGGCGATCCCGATTACTACACGGGCCGTCCGACGATCTCCATTCCGCGGCCCGATGCGGCGGGTACGGGTGCGAAGGCGACGGCGCTCGACAACTTCTTCGGGTTTTCACCCGGCATGGCGCCACCCTGGCTGCGAGAAAACATTAATTCGTAGTTGCCACTGGCATTGGTCTGCTGTGTAGCCACCACGACGCCAGCCGAGTTGAGCAGATTTACGGTCACGTTGGCAGCGCCAACTTCGCCCGCATCCTGCACACCGTCTGCATCGCAGTCGAGCCAGACCCGGTCGCCGATGGAAGCCTTGCGGAACAAGCCCGCGTCCCAGGTGAGGTCGGTCTCGCCTGGCGACAGCGTGGTGAGCACGGTGGTACCGGTGGCATCGATATCGCTATCGGTCGCGTCATTGCCGCCCAGGTATTTGCCGCTGATGAAGTAGCCCCCGGGTGCCACCACCTGTACTTTGTAGTCAGCTGGGTTCAGGTTGCTGAACAGGTATTCGCCATTGGCACCGGTGGTGGTGCCCACCAACGTACCGGCATTGTTGAGCAGTTTGACCGTCACGTTGGCAATGCCTGCCTCACCAGCATCCTGCACACCGTTGGCGTTTTTGTCTTCCCAGACGAAGTTACCGACGGCGGCCAGTGCCGGTGCGTTCGGATTCTTGTAGTGGCTGAGGTCGGAGTCACCCACGGTGCCGGGGGCGGTAACGGTGGCTTTGTTGGAGTAGACGCCACCGGTCTGCGGCTGCTTGACAATGACGTTCTGGATCTTGAAGCGGTCCTCGGGTGTGGCGTCGGTGGTGTCTGCGGAAACTACCAATACGTTGCCAACCAGGTTACCGGCATTCAGATCAGCCAGGCGCGCGGTCGTCAGGTTGGTGAGGTTGATCTCGGTAAAGCCGAGCCCGCTGAGCACGGTGTCGCTAAGCGTCGCATGGTTATTGAACGGGTCGGTGCGGGTGCCGATCCAGACCTTGATATCGCTGTCGCCCACCACATAGCCCAGGTAGGTGGAGTCAATAACCACATTCTGGTTGAACTCGAACAGCACATAGTTGTCGCGCCCGATGTTGTCCACTGTGTGGCCGTCGCCGCTACCGTCGCCTTCGCTGCTGTCCGTTACACCAAGTCCACCGCCGTAGCTGCCGAGGAATGCAGCTGACCAGGCTCCGGTGCCTTTGTCGCGGCTGAAGGCGCTGGTCTTGACCGACATGCCACCATTGCTGAAGGTGCGGATGTTGCCATCAGCGCCGTCCAGTGCGCTGCTGCCGGAAAAGTCGAGCGTGGTGCTGGCACCGCCACCGGCCGACAGATTCTGCACGATGCCGCTTGCGCGGTACAACCAGACTTCGCCCGCTTCGAGAACGTTGTCGGCGTCCCCCACTGCCACGCTCTGGAAGGTGATCTGCCCGTTGGCAATCGACAGGTCATCTGCAGCGTTGCCGATGGTGCCGTTATCGTCGACGATGGCGATGTCGCTGGCCGCAAAACTCGTGTTGCCGGTATTGGTAACCTTGTAGGTCCAGTTCACCGTAGATCCGGCCGTCAGAATGGCGACACCGGCACCGTTGGCGGTGTCCTCGTTGTCGTAATCTGCCACGACCGGGTTGCTGTTGGTCGGGCCGTTGGTGGTCTTCTCGATGTCTATTCCGGGGGTCAGCAAAATCAGGCCCGCATCCCAGCTCAGGTCGTTCTCGCCAGACACCAGCGTGGTGGTGACGGTCATGCCAGTGCTAGTGTCGGCATCGCTGTCGCCGGTATCGGTTCCCACGTCTCTCAGTGCAAACGCGTAACCCGCGGGTTTAAC
>JANOCN010000227.1:0-2442 GCA_031412185.1 Betaproteobacteria bacterium
ACATCGCGAAAGCTGGAATACACGGCCGACATTTCGGTGCGTTGCGAGGGTTTCACCGACATCAGAAACGGCAGCCCGCCGCATACGTCCAGCAGCACCAGGAAGAAAGAGGCCAGCATCAGAACAGCTATCGTGGCCCACGGCCAGGGCGATACCAGCGCTGCGAGCACAAAACATACACCACTCACGAGGAACCCGATGCGCACTGCCTGGCGCAACGAGCGCTGCTGCATCCAGCGCAACATCAGCGGGGCTAGAAATAGCGCTGCGTTGGCGAGCGAGCTTGCGATACCGCCCACCTGGTCGCCCAGGCCTTGTTGCACGGCAAAGATGCCCACATAGACGGTGTAGATCCACCAGCCACACGAACGCAACACCATAAAGATCCAGCCCGCCACCAGCCGCGGTTGCCCCGCAAAGCGCCGCAGATAAGCCAGCGGGTTGGGCGAGTTGTGTCGGCCCGTGTGTACCACCGTGACGCGGCCGTAACCGATACGCAGCCACCAGAATGCACCCAGCATGGCCAAAGCAGCCAGACCCACAATCACGAACGGTGCTCCGTGCCAAAAGGGCACCAGCCATACTCCAAGCACAGGCCCGGCCGTCCAGCCAAAAGCACCAAGTGACAAACGCATGGATTCGAGCCGCCCGAAATCGGCCTTGGGCACGTTGTCGAGCACATAGGCGTTGAAGCACACAAACACGGTGGCGGTGCCCATCACATGGCACAGCAGGGCGGCCGTGGTGAGCTTGCCACCGGCCATGCCAAAGCCGGCTGACATGACAAACAGCAAGGCACCCGCAGAATAGACGAAGCGGCGCGGCACGTGGCGGCTGACCAGCGGCACCGACAGGCCGGTCAAAAATGACAAAAGGCCGACACCAAAATAGAGCTGCGATACGACCACCGCATCACCCCAGGCGCGGTACATCAATATCGGGTAGACCGACAGCGCAATACCGCGCACCACCGCCTCCAGGCCACCAATGATGGCGAAAGCGCGTATTCCCAAAACCTGCAAACGCATACCCCAAGTATCCCACCTCCGAACCGTACGCTTTGGCAGGGCAGCGAAGGCGCGTTGCTGCGGCTCAGGTGGTGTTGAGTACGCGCAGCGCCAGGTCGGGCGGCGCCAGCAGGTAGCGGCTCTGGGCCACCAGGCGCAACTCTGGTTCACCCTGGCTTGACACCAGCACCTGGTACACCGCAGACACTGCGCGCGCAAACGCATCGGGCAGCGTGCTACCCAGCGCCAGGTGGCCGAGCAACAAGGCCGCGAGCAGGTCGCCGCCGCCATGGGGTACTTTGTCCAGCCGGGGTGTGCTGGCAACCCATACCGTGTCGCCGGTGACTGCCAGTGTTTCTATCTGCCCGGCCTGGGCCTGCTCGTGGCTGAGCGTCGTCACCACCACTGCCTTGGGGCCCAAGGCGATCAGGCCGCGCGCTGCGCGCACCGCTTGCTCCAGCGTGGTGACCTGGCAGCCCGCCAGGCGCTCCAGCTCGAAGTGGTTAGGTGTCAACACGTCGGCGAGTGGTAGCAGCAGTGTACGGATCGCGTCCTCCACGCCGGGGCGCACGTACACCTTGCCGTTGTCACCAATCACCGGGTCACACAAATACAGCGCTTTTGGGTGCTCGCGGCGCAGAGCGGCAGCGGCAGCGGCAGCAACCGTGGCAGTCTCGGCAAGGCCCAGATAACCCGTGAGCAGGGCACATGCCTTGCTCAGCGCGCCGACCTGTTCCAGCCCACGCAGCAGGTCGGCTAGCTCGCTACTGGGCAACACCCGCCCAGTCGGTACGCCGTGGCCGGGGTGGTGTGCCAGCAGCACGGTAGGAATGGCCAGCACTTCATGGCCCAGGGCTTGCAGCGCGGGCACGGCAGCGCAGTTGCCCACATGGCCATAGGCGACCTGGCTCGATATCGACAAAACATAAGAGTCCGGCATCGGCCCATCATACGTGCCGGGCTGGCCTGGGATATGCGCCCGCCATCGGGTGGGCCGTTCGGGTTCTTGCCGGGGCGGTTAAATCAGGCGGTGGTGTTGACGGGTTTGTCGGTCGGTGCATCAACCGGCGTAGCCAACGGCAAACCCGCTGAGACGTCTGGCGTCGCAGATGGTGAGGACACGTAATACGCTTCCACCCGGCCCTTGAGTTTGATCAGCAGCGGTTTGCCCTTGCGGTCCAGGGCCTTGCCGGCAGGCACCTTGACCCAACCCTCGCTGATGCAATATTCCTCTACATCATGGCGCTCCTTGCCGTTCAGCCGTATGCCCACCTCGTGCTCGAACACAGCCGCCACATGGTGTGGACTGCGCGCGTCGGCAGACAGGTGGTCGGGCAGCGGAGGAGGGAGCTTGGTGTCGTTCATGGGGTGTGATTCTCCATGGTTTTGAAGGGAGTTGAGTTGTCTTTTGGTCGCAGACGCGCTGGCCTAAAAT
>JANOCN010000228.1:0-5366 GCA_031412185.1 Betaproteobacteria bacterium
TCCAGTTCGCCCACCTGCTCGGCCAGCGGCCGCAGCAGATGGCCGGAGTTATCCTCTGCCGGCACTTGCCCGGGAGAGGCAGGCGCAATCTTCTCCAGCCCGGCCTCGCGCAGGATGCGTTCGAGCTGCGCCGCATCTACGTAGGACAGGTCGCTGCGCATCGCAGCCTGCTCCAGCACATTGCGCAACTCGCGGATGTTGCCGCGCCAGTGCTGCGCGGCCAGCAGCGCCAGCGCGTCCGGCATGATCTCCGGGTGCGGCGTGCCGTTGCGCAGCGCCGCGTCTTCGCTCAGAGCTTCCACCAGCGCCGGGATATCGCTGCGCCGCTCGCGCAGCGGCGGCACACGGATCGGCAATACGTTGAGCCGGTAATACAGATCCTCGCGAAAGCGCCCGTCGCGCATCCAGGCACTCAGGTCGCGCGAGGTGGCGGCGATCACGCGGGCGTCGAAAGGCACCACCGTATTGGAGCCCAGCGGCTCGATCTCACCTTCTTGCAGCGCGCGCAACAATTTGGCCTGCAGACCCAGCGGCATGTCGCCAATTTCGTCCAGAAACAAGGTTCCGCCATCGGCCAGTTTGAACTTGCCGTCGCGGCCCTTGCGTTCGGCACCGGTGTAAGCGCCCGGTGCCACACCAAAAAACTCCGCCTCCAGCAAGGTGTCGGGCACCGCTGCAATATTCACGCTCACCAGCGGGCCGGCAGAGCGCGACGACGACGCGTGGATGGCATGGGCTAACAATTCCTTGCCGGTCCCCGTTTCGCCAAGCAGCAGCACCGGGCTGCCCGACTGCGCAGCGCGGCGCGCCTGGCGCTTGACCTCCACGGCCGCCGGGCTGCTGCCGATGAAGCTGGCGAAAGTGTATTTGGAAGCCCGCGCGCCAGTGCCACGTGGGGGGGCCAGGCGCATCCGCTGCGAGGCAAGCTCGCGCCGTGCGTCGTCCAGGTCGCGTTGCATCAGCGCAAATTTGCTGATGAGGGGTTGAAGCGTGGTTTCGGGGTGGTCAAACAGCACAATGCCGATGGCGCCGATCACCGCATTGCTGGCCTCGTCGCGCAGCGGAATGCGGCTGACCACAAAGGTACCGGCGCGGTTGGTGAGCAGGTCGATCAGGTACGGCTCGCCGGTCTCCAGCACCCGGCGCATCTGCGTGTTGGGAATCACGTCTTCGACCATATGGCCGACAAACTGGTCTACCGAGGTAAACCCGAGCGCTGGCAAAAAGCGCTGGTAACCCTCGTTGACCCACACGATACGGCCGCTGCGGTCGACCAGGAACATGCCCTGGCTGATGCTGGAGAACAGGTGGAACATGGAACGCGCCGCCAGTTCCAGAATGCCCTGCGCGTCCATCGGCAGCCCGGGCGGCGAACCGTTTGGCGTGCTGGGGGACACAGGCGGCGCAGAGCTCATGCAAGAATGGTAACGCCCTCCCTCGCAGATTGCGGGGAAACAATTGGTAGGCATTTCGACATCGGGAGGATACAGAACGCGGGCATGATTCCACCTTTCCAAATTTGCATCCACAGCCATGAAACTGCTTTTTTCCATATTGCTGGCGGCTACGCTGATGTCGCCAATTTTGTCCGCCACTGCGCAGACGACCTCTTTCCGCTGCAAGAACGACCTGGTCAATGTCGGCGACGGCAAGGCATCTGCGCTTCTGAAGTGCGGCGAACCACTGGTCAAGGACACATTCTGCAAAGCGGCGGACGCGGTCACCACCACCACCGTGATGCCTGCGCTGTCACGGCCGCCAACGTCCACCACCATCATCGTCGCGGGGGGAGGCTGCAGCACGGTGGACGATTGGACCTACAACCCCGGCTACGGGCAGTTCATGACCACGCTGCGCTTTGAATCTGGAAAACTGACCAGCATCAGCTACGGCGACCGGGTCAAGTGAGCGGCCGGTGCGGTGGGGGCGGTCCTGGGAGCCTGGCAAGCTCCTAGAATGACCGCACCTCAAACCACACGACCCGACACCGCCATGGCATCAAACACCGAAGCAGGCTCCGAACCTGCTACCGAACCCGCAGAATTGCTGCACGAAGGCACCGCCATCGCGCGTCAGGCCATCGTCGATCAAAGTGGCAGCGTGTTTGGTTATGAGCTGTTTGACCGTTCGCTCGCCTCCGCACCGTATAGCGCGGCCAGCGATGCGCAATTGCTGTTCAATGTGTTGTCCCATGCCGACAATAGCGCACTGATCGACAACCGGCTGATGTTCGTCAACTGCACCCATGCCAGTTTGGCCGGGGGGCACCTGGAGCTGGTACAGCCAGAGCGCATCGTGCTGGAGATTCCCCCCATCGACGGCAACGGTGCGCAGGAAATCGAGGACCGGCTGCAGACCCTGATCGAAGTGCGCAAACGCGGCTTCAAGCTGGCCTTTAAACAGTCTGTCCTGACAGCCGCTTACCGGCAATGGCTGCCGCTGGCAGCGTACATCAAGGTCGACCTGGCGCTGGTCAAACCCGAACATATCGGGCCGATGATCCACCTGGCCGGCAAGAACTCGGAAGCGCGGGTGATTGCAGAGAAAGTGGAGACCGCAGAACAACACGCCTTGGTGGAGGCGGCTGGTGTGAAGCTGTTCCAGGGCTATTGGTTTGCCAAGCCGGTGCTGATCAAGGGGCAAACCATCCGCCCGGCGCAGGCGGTGATCATCCAGTTGATCAACCTGGTGCGAAAACAGGCCTCCACTGCCGAGATTGAGGACGTGCTCAAGCGCGATGCCAGTCTCTCGTTCAACCTGCTGCGGTTTATCAATTCATCGGGGTTCGGCCTGAGCTGCGAAGTAACGTCGTTCCGGCACGCGGTAATGATCCTGGGGTTGAAGAAGCTGTTTCGCTGGGCCGCCTTGCTGCTTACCACGTCGCGGGTTGGGGGCTTGCCGCCGGCAGTGGGTGCGACCGCCATCGTGCGCGGGCGCCTGATGGAGTTGCTGGCCACCGAACTGCTACCCCCCGAGGAATGCGACAACGCCTTTGTGGTAGGCGTTTTTTCGCTGCTCGACACCATGCTGGGCATGCCGATGGACAAGGCGCTGGAAGCGATCTCGCTGCCCGAACCGGTGATCTCCGCCCTGCTGCTGCGTCGCGGTGCGCTGGCGCCGTTCCTGGAGCTGACAGAAGCTTGCGAAAACGCCGACGACGAGGCATTTGAGCGTGTCGCCAACGAGTTGCAGCTCACCAACCGCCAGGTCAACTGGGCCCACTTGCAGGCCTTGAGCTGGGCCGAATCGCTGAATGCTTAGCAACGCGCCCACCCCCCCGTTCCCTATTCTGGAATGATGCCGGCGTCCTTGATGAGTTTGGCGTAGCGCACAGTCTCGGAGCGTAGCAAGGCGTCGAACTGCTCGGGGGTACCCGCCACGACCTCCGCACCGAGCTGGGTCAGCCGCTCGCGCACATCCGGTTGGCGCAGCGCCTCGGTGATGTCGCGGTTCAGTTTGTCGACCAGCGCCCTTGGCAATTTGGCCGGCGCGATGATGCCGCCCCACGAATACATGCCGTAGCCCTTCACTCCGGCCTCTTCCAGCGTCGGTACATCAGGCCACAAGGATGCGCGTTTGTCGCCGCACACGGCCAGCAACTTGATGCGCCCCGACTTGACGTGTGGCGTGAGGGCAGCTACCGCGTCGAACATCACCTGCACTTCGCCGGCCAGCAGGTCCGGATGGGCCGATGAGCTGCCCTTGTAGGGCACATGGTTCATCCTGGTCTCAGAAAGCTGCATGAAGAGATCGGCAAACAGGTGCGGGTTGCCACCAGAACCGGTGGAGGCGAAATCGACTTTGCCCGGCTGCGCTTTCAGCAGCGCCACAAGTTCCCGAACGCTGTTGACATTGAGCTTGGGGTGCACCGCCAGGCCCAATTGCACGTTGGCGGTCTGGGTGATCGCCTGCAGGTCATTCAAGGTGTCAAACGGCACCCGTTTGTAAGAAAACGGATTGCCTACGTGCGAACTGGCTACCAGACCGATGGTGTAGCCGTCTGGCGCCGCCCTGGCGATGAGTTCGGTGCCGATGATGCCATTGGCACCGGCCTTGTTGTCTACCAGCACCTGGGTGCCGTACTTCTTGCTGAGCTTCTCGGCGATCAGCCGTGCCGTAATGTCGGATGCACCTGCTGGCGGGTAAGGCACGATGAGCCGGATCGGCTTGTTCGGGAACTCCTGGGCATGCAGCAGCGGCAGCGCCGCGGCACCAAGACTGGCGATCAAAATGCGCCGGGTAATCTTCTTCATGGGTGTCTCCTTGTTGGTGGGGTTGTCAAGTCGGTTGGGCGGTGGTGCCGCCGGGCGCGTCGGCGAAACTGCTGCCGGCACGGTTGGTGGCGAGGTCTTTCAATGCGTTGACCAGCGATGTATCCACATGCCGACGCGCGACCACGCCATAACGCGGCACATCGCACGCACGCAGCGCTTCGAGAATTTCCTCATGGTCATCGGACTCGACCTGCACGCGTGTGCGCCAGGTGTCCAGGCCACGTCGGACCCAGGCACCCAGCAGCTGCACCTGGATGCCGCGGTACATGGTCACCAACAGCTGGTTGCCACTGAGCTCAACGATGCTGCCGTGGAACTGGCGGTTACGCTCGATGTGTTGGCGCCCATCGATGGCGTCTGCCGTGGCGGCGATGCTTTGCAGCACTGCGGCCAGCTGGTCCAGCGCTTGTGGTGCGAGGCGGCCTTGTTGCAGGCGTCCGATCACCAGCTCGCCAGCCAGCACTTCGAGGCCACCGCGCACCTGCCACAGGTCGGTCACTTGTTGCGCAGAAGGTCGTCGCACATGAAAGCCGCGCCGTGGCGTGTTTTCGATAAATCCTTCGGCAGCCAGCCGCGCCAGCGCCTCACGCACCGGTGTAGCCGTGGCGTGGAACTTCTCGCACAACTCGTGCGGGTAGAGGCGGCCCTGGGCGGCACCTTCGCTGGAGAATAAAACGTAGTCGCGGATGTTGCGGTACAGCATGTCCACCAGGCGCTCGCCCGGCACACTGGTGGGCTGGAGAGGTGAGCCATCGGTTTCGGCCGACGCCATTACATATCCCCTTTTTGCGCGGGGGTTGCGCGAATGTCGTAGCTGGTCAGCACGTCCCAGTCCGGCTCGCAACCGTGGCCGGGCCGTTGGTCCGGCAGAAACTGGCCGTTGACCAAGGCGATCGGCTTGATGGGCAGGTCGCTGCGCAACGCATTGGGCAGCAGATTTGCCTCGTAGACACTGAAGGCCCGCGCCGCGCAGGCGGTATGCACCGCTGCCGCAACCCCCACGCCCGAACCCACGCCATGCGGCGAAAGCGATACACCGTACTGCGTACAGATACGGTCGATCGCGAGCATGCCGCTTACGCCGCCGGCACG
>JANOCN010000229.1:0-3403 GCA_031412185.1 Betaproteobacteria bacterium
GACGCATTGGCACCCAGCTACTCGCGCGAGACGCTGGAATTCCACCACGGCAAACACCACAATGCGTACGTCGTGAACCTGAACAATCTGCAAAAGGGGACCGAGTTCGAGAGCATGGCGCTGGAGCAGATTGTCAAGAAGTCCAGCGGCGGAATCTACAACAACTCGGCCCAGATCTGGAACCATACGTTTTTCTGGAACTGCATGAAACCGGCTGGTGGTGGTGAGCCGTCAGGTGCGCTGGCTGCCGCTATCAACGCCAAGTGGGGCACCTACACCGCGTTCAAGGAGGCTTTTGTCAAGTCTGCGGTGGGCAACTTCGGTTCGGGCTGGACCTGGTTGGTCAAGAAGCCAGATTGCTCAGTGGATTTTGTGAACTTGGGTGCTGCGGGAACGCCATTGACCACGGCGGAAAAAGCGCTGCTGACAGTGGACGTATGGGAGCACGCTTACTACATTGACTACCGCAATATGCGCCCCAAGTTCGTCGAGACCTTTCTGGACAAACTGGTCAACTGGAGTTTTGCAGAAGCCAACTTCGCCTGATTCCGGGTAACTTCGATCACTGTGGCGGCCGACTGCGGGTCGGTCTCTATCTAAGCTACTTTCCTTGCCTATTCGGGCGGTCATTTGCCCGGTTCGAAGGGTTTGCCCACCAGCTTGTAGCCGGCCTTTATCGACCGTTTTGCAAACCAACCCTGGTTCATCTCCAGCACAAAACGCACCGGTTTGCCTGAGCAGTGGGAGTCTGTCGTCTGCGGCGTCATGTCAGCCAGGTTGACGATAGTGCCGTCGTCGGCCACGAAGGCTGCGGTCAGCGGAAGCAGGGTATTCTTCATCCAGAAACACTGCTGTGCGGGTGTCTCGAACACAAACAGCATGCCTTCATGCTGTGGCATGTCGGCGCGGTGCATCAGACCGATCTGGCGTTGTTCCGGCAGCAACGCGACCTGCGCGTCAATCTGGTGCATGCCCGCCTGCAGCTTCACTCGCGGCAGATTTATCTGAGGTCGATCCTGGGCCGCCGCCGGACCCCACCACAGGCTGACCATGCAAAGCGCGACAAGGGCATATTTTTTCATGACACGATTGTGAAACAGAAACAAAAATGCCCGCGTGGCGGGCATGGTTCCGGGGTCAACCAGTCAAGAATTACTTCTTGGCTTCTTCTTTCTTGGCGGCTACTGGCTTGGCGTCCATCTTGGCTTTCGTGGCAGCCATTTTGTCGGCCTTGAGCTTCTCTGCCGCAGCTTTTTTCTCGGCGGCTTTGGCCTTCTTGGCAGCCAGCTTTTCTTCCTTCATCTTGGCTGCGTCAGCCTTGGCGTCTACCTTGGCTTCCACTTTCGCTTCCACTTTGGCGGGTGCTGCCGCAACAGGCGCTGCCGGCGCAGCAGCCTTTGCGGGAGCGGCAACTGCCGAAGCGGCTGGTTTCGCGGGGGCAGCGGCGGTTTGTGCGAATACGCTGGCGGCAAACAGGCTGGCGATCAGGGTGGCGAGGATTTTGTTCATGGTGAACTTTCTTCAAGTAAGCAAGGGTGGATAAATTTCTTCCCGGCTTGGGAAGCTCTCCCGTAACGGCGCGCGTAGGCCGATGGTTGACAGTTGACCCGGGCTTTTAAAGTTAAAATTCCCGGCACTTCCTGAACCCCGGCGCGCTGGGTCACTCAGGTGTACCAACATCCGGCGCCCACCGCCGCGTTCAACCGAGACGACTTTTCCACCATGTACCAGCACATCAAGGTTCCCTCCGCCGGCCAGAAGATCACCGTCAATGCCGATATGTCGCTCAATGTGCCGGACGAGCCGGTCATTCCTTTCATCGAAGGCGATGGCACCGGTCTGGACATTACACCGGTGATGCTCAAAGTGGTAGATGCGGCTGTGGCCAAGGCCTACGGTGGCAAGAAGAAGATCCACTGGATGGAGGTGTACGCGGGTGAGAAGTCCACCAAGGTTTATGGCCCAGATGTCTGGCTGCCGGAGGAAACCCTGCACGCGGTGCGCGACTACGTGGTGTCCATCAAGGGGCCCCTCACCACGCCCGTGGGTGGCGGCATCCGCTCGCTGAACGTGGCGCTGCGTCAGGAGCTGGACTTGTATGTGTGCCTGCGACCGATTCAGTACTTCAAGGGTGTTCCATCGCCGGTCAAAGAGCCGCACAAGACCAATATGGTGATCTTCCGCGAGAACTCGGAAGATATCTACGCCGGTATCGAATTTGAAGCCGAGTCCGACAAGGCCAAGAAAATCATCAAGTTCCTGCAGGAAGAGATGGGTGTCAAGAAAATTCGTTTCCCCAACACTTCGGGCATTGGCATCAAGCCGGTATCGCGCGAAGGCACAGAGCGGCTGGTGCGCAAGGCGATCCAGTACACCATCGACAACGACAAACCCAGCCTGACAATTGTTCACAAGGGCAATATCATGAAGTTCACCGAAGGCGGCTTCCGTGATTGGGCCTATGCCCTGGCGCAAAGGGAGTTTGGCGCTGAGCTGATCGACGGCGGCCCATGGTGCAAGTTCAAGAACCCCAAGACCGGCAAAGACATCATTGTCAAGGACAGCATTGCGGATGCTTTCCTGCAGCAGATCTTGTTGCGACCCGCGGAATACAGCGTGATCGCCACCCTCAACCTGAACGGCGATTATGTTTCCGACGCGTTGGCGGCCCAGGTCGGCGGCATCGGCATTGCACCTGGTGCCAACTTGAGTGACACCATTGCCATGTTCGAAGCCACCCACGGAACGGCGCCCAAATATGCGGGCAAGGACTACGTGAATCCGGGCTCTGAGATTCTGTCGGCCGAGATGATGCTGCGCCACATGGGCTGGACGCAAGCGGCCGACCTCATCATCAGTTCGATGGAAAAATCGATCGCCAGCAAAAAGGTTACCTACGACTTCGCGCGCCTGATGGATGGTGCGACCCAGGTCAGCTGCTCGGGGTTTGGTCAGGTGATGATCGACCACATGTGACGCGGTTTCCGTGTGTCCGCGAGTAGCAGGCCATCCTGGCCAGTCGCCCGAGACAATATCGCGCCACAGAAACGGCACATCGAAACAGGCACCAGCGACTCCAGCGGTATCCGGGTTCCATGCGCAGCCGGTAGCTGCCGCGCAGGCGCTTGCAGTCAGTCTGGCATAGCCCCTCCGCCCAGGCTCGGAAAGAAACTTCGAGGACATCTGGACAATGCTGATCCGCCTGATTTACGTTAGCAAAGCGGTGGACCCGCCGACTGTGACGCTGACCGATTCGATTCTGCGCAAGGCACATGCCTGGAACACCCAAAACGACATCACCGGCGTGCTCTGCGAGGGTCAAGGTGTGTTCCTGCAGGCACTCGAGGGCGAGCGTGGCAAAGTCACGGGTCTCTATGCGCGCATTTTTGCCGATCCGCGCCAC
>JANOCN010000230.1:0-1691 GCA_031412185.1 Betaproteobacteria bacterium
AGCCTGGCCGTTGCATGGCCTTCCGCATAGGTTTCGTCGGTGCCGGCGGGACCGTCGCCCCGCGACTTTTCGAACTGGGCACGGCGGCTTTGCGCCGTGCCCAGATCGACCGCGATGGTGTCGAGCATGAAACTGGCATGGTTCCGGAGTTCGGCCACATCCATGTTCCAGGCGGGCGGGACAATGGTCTGGGCAAACTCCTGCCACTCCTTCAGGATCGCCTCCTTGTTTTCGCCTATAAATCTTGACAGTCGCAAAAGGTTTTTCCGGAGGTTAAAAGGCCGATCAGGGCAGGCGGCGCTCGAGGTTGATTCTTTCGACTTCGACGCGGCGATTGGGCTCCAGGCACTTGATCAAGGCAGGGAGTTTTTTGTCGCTGCACGTCACAACCGGGTTGGCCTCGCCCTTGCCCTGGGCAGTTAGCCGGCCGGCATCGACGCCTTTGCTGGTGAGGTAGCTTTTGACCGCTACGGCGCGGCGCTCTGACAGCTTCTGGTTGTAGCTGTCTGACCCAATGCGATCGGTATAGCCGGTGATGACGACATTTTGAACATCGCCATTGCTGCGCAGTGCTGTGGCCACTTCATCCAGTTTCGGCTGCATGCCCTGAAGGGTCGCGCTGTCGAACGCAAACAGCTCCGTAGCTGAGAGCGTGTACTTCTCCACACGCGGCGGTGGAGGTGGTGGTGGTGCCGGCGGCGGAGGCGGCGCGACTGCTACGACAGGCAGCGGTGGTGGTGCTTCAACCACGGGTATGAAAGCCGCCTTGGCTGTTACCGGTGCCTGGGTCTTGCCGCCAAAGCGGTACACCAGTCCGACGGAAGCCATGTCAACGTGGCCGCGATTGCCAATGCCGTCCTTCACACGGTAACGCTCCAGTTCGCCGCGCACCGACAGCGCGTCCGTGATGGCGTATTGCAGGCCGGCGCCGAACTTGTAGTTGGTGCCGCTCGCGCTGGGGTTGGGGTTGGCTATCAACACCGCGCCGGTGCTGGTAAAACGGTCTTTGGTTTGCGCATAGTTCAGGCCGGCGCGGCCAAATACCGAGAAGCGCTCGGAGACCGGCAAGGTGCCGACCAGGTCAAGGTTCAGACCCTTGACGCGCATATCGCCGCTGATGCTGCCGGCAGGTGTGGTGGTGGCCGTATAGCCAAACTTGCCAAGGTCGAAATAGCCGCCTTCGACCGCAAAGTTGCGGTTGAGCTGGTAGCCGCCAAATATCTTGTAGCCCTGGTCGCGTTCACGATCCGAGATCGAAGTAGTGGTCAGGCCGCCAGCGGCCAGACCGCTGGTGATCCTGGCGTCGTCGATGGTAGCCGTGCTGCGGCCAATATTGGCGCCGCCATACC
The DNA here is from genome assembly GCA_031412185.1 of Betaproteobacteria bacterium. Classification (GTDB taxonomy): domain Bacteria; phylum Pseudomonadota; class Gammaproteobacteria; order Burkholderiales; family Burkholderiaceae_C; genus CAISIP01. The sequence continues at coordinate 1,350 of JANOCN010000230.1, forward strand.
AGCCGGGTGCGTCCTGCGCCATGGCGACAGGGCTGGCTAGTGCGGCCAGCGTGACCCAACCCATTGCCGCTGAGATTCTTGTCAATTTCATGTTGTTCTCCAGATCAGTGTGTTATTGGCAAGTAGCCGGGCCACTCGGATTGCCCGGTACCGAAATGACGTTGCCGTCCAGCACAAACGCGCCGTCTGTAGATGCGCCGGCAAACATCCTGCCGCAAGTATTTGCGCCTACCTGCATCGTGACGTTGTCACTGGCCAGAATGTTGCCCTGCCAGACCGTATTGGTGGTGAGCGTTGCAGCACTGCCGGCCCACCAGTAAACGTTGGAAGCCTTGGCACCGC
>JANOCN010000231.1:0-4797 GCA_031412185.1 Betaproteobacteria bacterium
GGCGAAACTTTGTGTGCGTGTGCCCAGGGTGCCTTAGATGGTACCGATCTTTGGTCGGGCCAACCGATGCTACTTCACCGCGTCCCAAACCAGCTTGAGCCCCGTCAGGAACATACTTGCGTACAAGAGCCGGTAGAACAACACCTGGCTGATGCGCCGGGCCAGGCGTACACCGACCCACACACCGATGGGTGCGAACGGAAGCAGCACCAGCGACGTGGCCATGTTGCGGCTGTCCAGCAGGCCGAGCCAGCCGTAGGGCACCCACTTGGCCAGGTTGATGACGAAGAAAAAGAATGCCATGGTGGAGGCGAACTTGACCGGCGACAAACGCAGCGGGATCACGTAGGCGTTGATGGGCGGTCCCCCCGCGTGCGCGATGAAGCTGGTAAAGCCGGAGGTGGTGGTAAGAATGGCACCAAGCCAGCGCGGTGGTGGCGCGCTGTCGGGCCGCGGGGGGAAAAGCAGGCGCTGGGCCAGAAAGAGCAGCGTGAAGCCCCCGACCAGCCCCGCCACAACGTGCGCATCTAGCAACCTGAATAAAGCGGCACCAATGGTTATGCCGACCAGCCCAAAAGGCAGCAGAAACCGGATCAGCACCAGGTCAAAGTCCTTGCGAAACGCCGCCATACCCAGCAGGTCCATCAGCAACAGCACCGGCATCAGAATCGCCGCCGCCTGCGGCACGCTGACGGCCAGCGCCATGAGCGGCACCGCGAGTGAGCCCAGACCAGCGCCAAAACCGCTCTTGCTGATGCCCAGCAGCAATACCGCTGGGATCGTGACGGCGTAGAAAAACGGGTCGGTGACGAAAGGCAAGTCCACGGTCAGCGCAGCTGCAGCACCATGTGCACCTTGGCGTAGTACTGCTCCTGCACCTTGATGGCGCGTTGCAGAACTCCGAACTCGACGAACCCGCACCGTGCGTAAATGGCCCAGGCACTTTGGTTACCTTGCGTCACGGTGAGCTCGATCTGCTCCAGCCCGGCGCACGTATTCGCCCGGTTTACAAGTTGCCGCATCAGTTCGCCGCCAATGCCCTGCCCTGCCAGCTCGGGCACCACATACAGACCTACCACGGTCGCGTTGTGGCGCTCTTTGGGCCGGTAGCGGCCCTGCAGCCCGACCATGCCAACCAGCAGCGACTGCTGGAATGCCCCGAGAAAAAAGTCGCAAGGCTTCTCCGGCTGGTGGGCCAGGCGCTGCACCGACCAGGCCAGTGGCCGGGCCGACTCTTCTTCAAAGCTGGACGTGAAGGCGTCTGGGTGGTCGTGCAGCGCCCGCAGCCGCAGTGCGCGGTACGCCACACCATCCTGCGGTGCCAATACCCGAATCACGACAGGCAGCATGGCAGTTCCGACTCTCAGACACGCTCCAGCACCAGGGCGATGCCCTGCCCGACACCGATACACATGGTGCACAAGGCGTAGCGGCCACCGGTGCGCACCAGTTGGTTTACCGCCGTGGTGGCAAGGCGCGCGCCCGACGCCCCGAGCGGGTGCCCAAGCGCAATCGCGCCGCCGTTGGGGTTAACGCGCGGGTCGTCGTCTTGCAGGCCCAGCAGGCGCAACACGGCCAGCCCCTGTGCGGCAAAGGCTTCGTTGAGTTCAATCACGTCCATCTGCTCGATCTTCAGACCCGTCAACGCCAGCACCTTTTGTGTAGCGGGAGCCGGGCCGATACCCATCACGCGGGGTGGCACACCCGCAGTGGCCATGCCCACCACGCGCGCGCGCGGCGTCAGGCCGTGTCTCGCGGCTGCGGCTTCGTCGGCCAGCAGCAAGGCGCAGGCACCGTCGTTGATACCGCTGGCATTGCCCGCAGTTACGCTGCCGTCGGGCCGCACCACGCCCTTGAGTTTGGCCAAGGCTTCCAGGCTGGTTTCCCGTGGGTGTTCGTCCTGGCTGACTACCAGCGCATCACCCTTCTTTTGCGCAATCGTCACCGGGACAATTTCGGCCTCGAAGAAACCCGACTTTTGTGCCGCCACGGCTTTCAACTGGCTGGCCAGGGCCATGGCGTCCTGCGCCTCGCGGCTGATCTTGTAGTCGGTGGCGACGTTTTCTGCTGTCTCGGGCATGGCGTCAACGCCGTACTTTTCTTTCATCGAGCGGTTGATAAAACGCCAGCCGATGGTGGTGTCGTAGACCGCGTTGGTGCGGCCGAAGGCCGTCTCGGCCTTGGGCATCACAAACGGTGCCCGGCTCATGCTCTCCACACCGCCGGCAATCATCAACTGCGCCTCACCCGCACGGATGGCGCGCGCCGCCGTGCCCAGTGCATCCAGGCCCGAGCCACACAGGCGGTTGATGGTGGCACCGGGCACCTCCACCGGCAGCCCCGCCAGCAGGCTGGCCATGTGGGCTACGTTGCGGTTGTCTTCGCCGGCCTGGTTGGCACAGCCAAAAATTACGTCGGTCACGGCCTGCCAGTCCACCTTCGGGTTGCGTGCCATCAACGCCCGCAGCGGCAGCGCGCCAAGATCATCGGTACGGATGCTGCTGAGGGCACCGCCGTAGCGGCCAAATGGCGTACGGACGGCATCGCAGATAAAAGCTTGTGGGTTCATGAAAAACTCGGTTAGGGTGGATTGTTTTGGATTACGCAGGATGGTGGCGGGGGCGTCAAGGCGGCGTGGCGCGGTTCGGCGCGGTGCACCTATGGTCAGCGCTGGATTGGCAAACCTGTCAGCCGCTCCAGCTCCGCGTGTTCCAGGCCGTCTACCTTGTCTACCAATATCAGGCCTGCCGCAGAGCACTGGAATGTTGCCAAATCTGAATAGATGCGTTTGACGCAGGCGATGCCTGTCAACGGGTAGCTGCACTGCGCAACGATTTTACTTTCGCCCTTCTTGGTCAACAGGTCCATCATGACCCAGGTCTGGCGGGCTCCTACTGCCAGGTCCATCGCCCCACCCACTGCCGGAATGGCATCTATTTCGCCGGTGTGCCAGTTGGCCAGGTCGCCATGGGCGCTGACCTGGAACGCACCCAGCACACAGATGTCCAGGTGGCCGCCGCGCATCATGGCAAAGCTGTCGGCGTGGTGGAAGAACGAACCGCCCCGGCGCAGGGTCACCGGTTGTTTGCCAGCGTTGATCAGGTCATAGTCTTCCAGGCCAGGCGCGGGTGCTGGACCCATGCCCAGGATGCCATTTTCGCTATGCAACAGCACTTCGCGGCTCTCCGGAATATGGTTTGCCACCAAGGTGGGCATTCCAATGCCCAGGTTGACCGTGGCCCCCTCAAAGATGTCCTGCGCCACGCGGGCCGCCAGCTGGTCTTTGGTTTTTCTTTGGTAGGCCATGGTCTGCCTTCAAATGCCGCCGGCTTGTGTGGCCACGCGGTCAACACGCACGATGTGCTGCACAAAAATGCCTGGCGTTACCACCTGCTCCGGGTCCAGTTCGCCCAACTCCACCACCTCGTGCACCGTGGCCACGGTGGTGCGGCATGCGGTGGCCATTACCGGGCCAAAATTGCGCGCAGCCATTCGGTACGTCAGGTTGCCCCAGCGGTCGCCACGCTCCGCCTTGATCAAGGCCAGGTCGCCATGCAGCGGGTGTTCGAGCACGTAGAACTTGCCGTCTATCTCGCGTGTTTCCTTGCGCGTACCGTCGCTGTTTTTGGCCAGCTCCGTGCCATAACCGGTGGGGCTGAAAAATGCGCCAATGCCGGCCCCAGCGGCCCGGATGCGTTCGGCCAGATTGCCCTGCGGCACCAGCTCCAGTTCGATCTTGCCGCTGCGGTACAGGCCATCAAACACCTGAGAGTCGGCTTGACGCGGAAAGCTGCAAATCACCTTGCGCACGCGCCCTGCCTTGAGCAATGCGGCCAGACCCTGCTCGCCGTTACCGGCGTTGTTGTTGACCACGGTGAGGTCGGTGGCACCCTGCGCAATCAAGCCGTCGATCAGCTCGAGCGGGATGCCAGCGGTACCAAAGCCACCAATCATCACGGTTGCCCCGTCGGCAACACCCGCCAGCGCGTGTGTTATCGAAGCTGCGATCTTGTTGATCATAATTGCGGCCATGTTAATGCAACCGTCCCAGGCCGACGTGCGCCGCTTCTTCTGCGCCGTGTATGCCAGGGCACGCGCAAACCAACCCCTGCAAGCCATTGAAACCATTGCCAGCCTCTGGATAGACGAACACCCTGAGTACCATGGCGATTTGGCTGACGTCCAGTTCGCACTGCAGCAGATGCCGGATGCCAGCGAAGCGCGGGACAATCCGTTTCTGCATTTGTCCATGCATCTGTCGATCAGCGAGCAATGCTCCATTGACCAGCCACGCGGCATTCGCCAGGCAGTGGAGTTACTGACCCACCGCACCGACTCACTGCATGATGCGCACCATGCCGTGATGGGATGCTTGGGGACCATGGTGTGGGAGAGCCAGCGCTCGGGTCGCCCACCAGATGGAGAAACCTATGTGGCCTGTGTGCAGCGGCATGCCACCAGCGACTGAGAATCTTTCTACTGCGCGGGCCAATCTGGCGCCTGCGGTGCTAACCGTACGCTTGTATGGCTCCGCTCCTCGACGCCACCTTGACCCCGCTCGCTACGAAATCTTCTCAGCCTCTGGGAGTTCGTAGCGTCGCGCTACTTGAACTTGGCTTGGGGCACCGTTTTGAGCTCGCCGGGAATGGAGTGCACGTAGTTGGCCAGTTCCTTGAGCTCGGCGTTGGTGAACTGCTTGGCTATGCCCCCCATGACGCCGTTGGACCGACCCCAGGTCGCCTTGGTTTCCGTTTTGTACGACTTGAGCGCAACAAACAAGTAGTCGGCGTGTTGACC
>JANOCN010000232.1:0-5949 GCA_031412185.1 Betaproteobacteria bacterium
CCGCCAGCCAAGTTGTCGGCCACGGATACATATAGGTGGCTTCCTGGGAAGCATTTCATCGCCCATGATGCAGACGCCCGTTTTGGCGAGGATCCAAGCCGCTCGATGGAGGTGATCTTGCATGCTCCTATGACGATCAAGGCGCATCGGAAGTTTTTGAGGTGGCGCTGAAAGGATCGAGCTGGCATCAAAGGCGACACCGCACGTTTCAACGGCAAGTTTGACGCAAGGCAGCTCAAATTGACCGGCTTATGGGAACTCAAAGACAAGAAAGTGGGCTGGCAACCATGGATAAAGCTAACGCTGGCGCGCGCGTAATTGACGTCAGACCCGGAAAACACAATACGACATTTTCACTTCACCGCAATTGCCGACAACCGTCGTGCCTCTGCCGGATGGCAAGTGACGCCAACCAATTGGGCCAACTAACCGGAGAGAAACGATGAGCAACCAAAATCTTCACCACCTGACGATGCCCGGCGAGAGCGCCGAGTACCGCACTGCGCGTAACAAACTTCTCACCGAGGAAATGGCGCTGCGACGACAAATTGAGAGCGTCGCCGCTCTGCGCAGGGCGCTGCCCGCAGGTGGCACCGTCGCACAAGATTACGTGTTCGATGGCGACAATGGGCCTTTGACACTGTCGGATTTATTCAAGCCCGGCAAAGATACGCTCGCTATTTACAGCTTCATGTACGGGCCTGAAAAGGAGCTGCCGTGCACGGGTTGCACGCACTTTCTTGACGGGCTGGAGGGCATGGTGCAGCACATCACCCAGCGCATCAACCTGGCCGTTGTCGCTAAGTCACCGCTGCCGCGATTGCTGGCCGTGGCTCGCGCGCGCGGCTGGCGCACATTGCCTCTGCTGTCCACGCACAACAACACCTACGACCGTGACTATTTCGGCGACTCATCGGGCTTGCCTGACGCAGTTCTCAAGCAGCAAGAATTCAAGGCTGGGGAAGATTGGGACATGCCGATGCTCAATGTGTTCCACCGGCGCGGCAAAGTGATCCGCCATTTCTGGGGCTCTGAACTGCTGTACGTACCGGCCGAGCCAGGGCAGGAATATCGCCACAACGATGCGCTGGATTCGCTGTGGAATATGCTGGATCTGACGCCAGCGGGGCGCGGCGATTTTGAGCCGCAATTGAGCTACAAGTGATGCAGAATGCAGCGCCAGCGTGCCGGGATGAACTAGGTGGTGCCAGACAACAGCCTTGAGATCCATAGGGACCCACTCGGGCAAGTTTGGGGTGTAGGACATCCCCTCGCTCAGCACAAGGCGATATCCGATGGCAACACCTGCCGGATGCATTGACAGTCAGTGGAGGGTTGACAAAGCGGTCCGACAGCCCGCTCCCACACCCCCCAATCCCCCAGAAAGGTTTCATCATGACCGAGAAGACCACGAGCGCGCATTGGCAAGGTGCGGGCAGCAGAGGGAAAGGGGGAACACCGGAGTGCGCAGCACGAAGGTAGTGCAATGAGTCCGCAGATTCCCACCGCGCCGATTGCGTCCGTCGAACCGACCGAGACTCCCGAGAGCCCGCCGGTGGCTGCTGCAGAGGCGCGCGCCGAGGCGCCGGCACTGGTCAGCAGCATTGAAGCCGTTGCCCGTTCGCGTTTGCAGACTGTCAGCGCGCAGTCGCTGCTGGTCGATGTGGCGGCTCTGTTGTCGAGCGCGCAGATCAGTGTCGTGGTGGTGTGTGACGCCGACGGGGGACCTCTTGGCATCATCACAGAAACAGTTCTCGTCCGGCGCCTGGGCTTGGGCCATGCCGATATCTTCACCACCCATGCAGCCGATGTGATGACGAGCGACATTACGGTCTGCACGCTCGACGAGTTGTTGTCCGACGTGCTGGCCATGATGCACACGCGCGGTCTTATTCATGTACTGCTTGTCGATGCCGACAACAAGGCGCTGGGCGTGATCAATGCCCGCGACGGTCTGCGCGCACTTCTGGCCGCCGGCAACTACGAAGAAGAACTATTGCGTAATTACATCATGGGCATCGGTTATCAATGAGCGTCGGCCCGTGACCGGCGTTGTCGCCGGCAGTGTCGCCCGGCCCATCGTTCTGGTTACCGGTGCCGCCGGCAACCTGGGCCGTTCGGTGGCTGGAGCTCTGGCGGCCGACTACCAGATTGTTGGCCTCGATCGCAAGGTAAAGGACGGCGCGCCAACCCCTGGCTTTCCGATTCTCGAAGTCGACCTGACCGCCGATGCTTCGGTGGCGCTGGCGCTGCGAATCTTTCGCGACAGCTACGGCTCGCGCATCGCCAGCGTCGTGCATCTGGCCGCCTATTTCGACTTTACTGGCGAAGACAACCCGCAATACCATTCGGTCAACGTAGAGGGCACGCAGCGGTTGTTGCGCGCGCTGCAAGGCTTCGAGGTGGAGCAGTTCGTGTACGCCAGCACGATGCTGGTGCATGCACCTTGCCGGCCTGGCGAGCACATCGATGAAACCCAGCCCATCGCGCCGGGCTGGGCTTATCCGAAATCCAAGGCCGCCGCGGAGGCAGTGGTGCGCGAGGAGCGCGGAGACATCGCGAGCGTGATCCTGCGGCTGGCGGGGGTCTATGACGTGAAGACGATGGTGCCCACCCTGGCGCAACAGGTGGCCCGCGTCTACGAGCGCGACCTGCAGAGCCATCTGTATGCGGGCAGCACGCTGGTCGGCCAGTCGGCCCTGCACCGTGACGATATGCTCGATGCGCTGCGCCGAACCGTCGACCGCCGTGGGGTGCTGCCGCACGACACCGAAATGCTGATCGGCGAGGCCGATGCGCTCGGCTACGAGGCGCTGCAGGATGCACTGGGCCAACTGATGCATGGCACTGCGCAATGGCTCACGCTGCGCGTTCCCAAGCCGCTGGCGGCGGTGGGTGCGTGGGTGCAGGGACAACTGGAGCCGCTCGTGCCCGACGCCATCGACGGTGGCGAGCCGCCATTCATCCGGCCGTTCATGGTGGCGATGGCGGACGACCACTTCGCGCTGGACATCCGGCGGGCACGCAGTCTGCTGGACTGGGAGCCGCGGCACCGCCTGAAAGACGACCTGCCGCAGATGGTGGCTGCGCTGAAGGCCGACCCGGCAGCCTGGTACGCCGCCAACGGCATCACGGCACCGGGTTGGGTCACCCAGGCGGGCGGCGTGGATTCGCTTCCATCTGCCGACGAGCCTGCCCACCCAACGCCCGCGACCACCGGTCCGCCGCAGATCGGCCAGAACCCCGACACGCTGCGCACGCACCACGACATGCGACGCAAGGGCGAACACAGCGCCTGGCGCTGGGCACATATGGTCAACATCGGCCTGGGCAGTTGGTTGCTGACGCAGCCCCTGCTGGTGGGCGTTCAGGAACCCTGGCTGCGCGGCAGCGAGATGATCTTGGGCTTTCTGCTGATGATTGCCGCGAGCCTCGCGTTGTCGTGGCGTGCGGTGTGGGCGCGCTGGCTTTGCGCCGGCATCGGTGCAGCGGTAGTGGCGGTGCCTTTCCTCTGGTCCACCGCCAGTGCCGCGGCCTATCTGTCGGACACGCTGGTGGGCGCGCTCGTCTTCGGCCTGGCCGTATGCAGCAAGCCCGAGCCGGGTTCCTCGGCCGTCGCTGCCCTCAGCGGACCAAGCGTGCCGCCCGGCTGGAGCTACAACCCCTCGGGTTGGGCTCAGCGCCTGCCGATCATCGTGCTGGCGCTCCTGGGCCTGTACGTCTCGCGCTATCTGGCGGGCTACCAGTTGGGGCACATCCCGGCTCTGTGGGATCCGTTTTTTGACGGCTCTGCGACCGACCCGCGGAACGGCACCGAAGAGATTGTCACGTCCTGGGTGTCGACTGCGCTGCCGGTGTCCGACGCCGCGCTCGGTGGCTACACCTACCTGCTGGAGATCCTCACCGGTCTGGTGGGGTCGCGCCAGCGCTGGCGCACTGCCCCGTGGCTGGTGCTGCTGTTCGGGCTGATGATCGTGCCGCTGGGCATGACGACAATTCTCTTCATCGTCATCCAGCCCGTGGTGCTGGGCACCTGGAGCACCCTGGCGCTGGTGGGCGGTGCAGCCGTGCTGCTGCAGATTCCCTACTCGCTAGACGAGTTGCTGGCCACTTGCCAGTTCCTGCGCCGCCGCGCCAAAGCCGGCAAGCCCTGGTTGCGCGTGCTGTTCCTGGGTGACACCGACGACATGTCTGTGCCTGGTGATGCCAAACCTGTGGAGGACCCTGCCGATGAGTTTGACCGGCCCCCCGGGGCGGTGCTGAAAGCCATCGTTGGCGGTGGCGTCAGCCTGCCCTGGAACCTGGCATTGGCCGGGATGATTGGCCTGTCGCTGTTGTTCACGCGTGTGACGCTGGGCGCGGATGGCGGCCTGGCCGACGCGCACCACATCTTCGGCTCGCTGGTGCTGACTGTGGTCTCCATCGCCGCGGCCGATGTCGCCCGGCCCGCGCGGGCGCTTAACGTGCTGTTGGGTGTGGGCTTGATTGGCGTGCCATTTCTGTTCGATGGCAGCAGCGTGGCAGCCGCCGTCACCTTCGGTTTAGGGATCGCGCTGGTGTTGCTCAGCATTCGCCGCGGACCGATTCAAGAGCGCTATGGCAACTGGAATCGCTGGTTGGTTTAGGACGCATCGGATCGGTGCCAGAGTGAATGAATTCTTCGCCGTGTGGGCTGGCGCACAGACGACGGAGCGCGATGCCGTGAATATGGCGCACGATACCCCACTCTCCAGGAGAGACGAAATGACCAGCAAGAACACAATTTGCCTTTGGTACGACGGTGCCGCCGTTGACGCCGCAAACTTCTATGCCGAAACATTCCCCAACAGCGCTGTCGGTGCCATCCTCCGCGCACCGGGCGACTATCCCGACGGCAAGCAGGGCGATATTCTGACGGTCGAGTTCACCGTCGTCGGCGTCCCCTGCATAGGGCTGAACGGCGGCCCGCAATTCAAGCAGAGCGAGGCCTTCTCTTTTCAGATCGCCACCGACGACCAGGACGAAACCGACCGCTTGTGGAACGCCATCGTCGGCAATGGCGGCCAGGAAAGTGCGTGCGGCTGGTGCAAGGACCGGTGGGGACTCTCATGGCAGATCACCCCACGCGCCCTCACTGCAGCGGTATCAGACCCGGATCGCGCAGCGGCCAAGCGCGCATTCGACGCGATGATGACTATGAAAAAGATAGACATCGCCGCGATAGATGCGGCACGGTGGGGATGAAAGCGCTCCTCAAATTAGGTGGCAAGGCAAGAAACGCAAGACAGCTTGCAGCGCAGATGGAATAGGGGGATGTATGTCACCAGCCTCCGATCTGACTGACCTGTCTCGTGATGAGCTGTTAGCCACGTGGGTCAAGCTTCGCAATGCCGTGCGTGCGCATCGCGATAGCACAGGACACGAGCTGTGTTGGCACCAACTGGCTTTGTGGCGGCTCTTGCCCGAGGATTCGCGCATTTCACCCGTCGCACCGGAATGGCCAGCATTTCTTAGAGGCTACTTGCGATACCGGCAGTCGCTTGATCAGCAACTCCCCAACGCGTTGCGTTCGCGCGACGAGTTCACCGTTTCAGGCGGCATCATGACGAGCTGCCAGCAGTAACGAAATGAAAGTCTTGAGAATCGTCGCCGACATAGCGACCAATGACATAGAAAGAGCCGACTCCTTTTACAAAGACGTTCTGGGTCTTGCAATGGCCATGGATCACGGCTGGATACGCACATACACGGCACCTGCAAAGGCGGCGGTTCAGCTCAGCTTCGCCAGCGAAGGCGGCTCGGGCACGCCCGTGCCCGATTTGTCGATTGAGGTGGATGATCTTGATGAAGCGCTGCGCCGGGTCAGACAAGCGGAGATTCCTATTGCGTACGGCCCTGTGGTTGAGGCCTGGGGAGTGCGGCGGTTCTATGTCCGCGACCCGTTTGGCAAGCTCATCAATATTCTGCAGC
>JANOCN010000233.1:0-2977 GCA_031412185.1 Betaproteobacteria bacterium
GCATCGCCTTGTGCCAGGGCATGGTTTGTGTCGGCGCTGCCGCGCAGCTCCACGGTGGCTGCAAAACAGGCAAGCTCCACGGTGCCGGGTGGCTGGCGTTGTTGCAGCAGGTACCAGGGGCGGGTACAGGCCTCGTCAAACGGGGAGCCGCCAGATTCAGTGGCCAGCAGCACTGCGCGTGCCTGCAGCGCGGCCCCCAGTTGCAGCGCGGGCACGCGCTGGGGAGTCAGCGCATACAGGTGCATGACCGCTTCGCTGTCGCAATGCAGGTCCAGCACCAGGTCGGCGTCCACGGCCAGTTGGAGCAAGCGGTTCTTCAAGTCTTCGGTCGGTGTGTGGGCCTGCAACTGGTGTGCGCTGTGGCGCAGTGCAGCGCGGATGATGGCCGTGTTGGCGCTGGTGTCGTCGCTCAGGCGGTCGCCAATGGCTTGCACCATTGTGCCAGACAAGTCTGCGAAGGCGCGGTTGAAGTTGCCACCGTCGCCCAGATCGAAGCGGCCGTGGTGCTGCCCCAGCAGCGTCTGGCCCAGCCCAAGCGGGTTGGCAAATGGCACCAGAACCACTTCGCCCACTATCTCTGCGCTGGTTTCGAGCGCCAGCAGCAGGGCGCGCAGTTGCTGCGTTACCAAAATGGCAGGTACTTCGTCGGCGTGCAGCGCCCCTTGCACATAGGCCTTGGGCCGGGCACCAGGCACACCAAAACGCAGCACCTGCAACTCGTGGTGCGTGCCCGGTGCATTGCTTTGTAGGCGGATGGTTTCAGTCTGCATGGTGGAAAAAGGGTCGGCGCGCGGTGCGGGTGCTACGTTCAGGCCGCGGTGAGCACTGCACGTTGTGGCCGCAGATGGCGCAGGTAACGGCGCTCGAGCAACTTGAACACGCCCACTAGTGTGAACGTCAACACGAAATAGATCACCGCCGCCACACCGAACGACTCGGTCACCAGCAGATGGTTGGCATTGACGTCACGCGCTACCCGGGTAATGTCCACCAGCGTGACGGTGCTGGCAATAGCGGTCGCATGCATCAGGCCGACGACTTCATTGCTGTACTGGGGCAACGCCCGGCGCAGCGCTCCTGGCAGCAGGATCCGGCTGTACAGCTTGAAACGGCCCAGCCCGTAGCTGCGCGCTGCTTCTATTTCGCCAATCGCGGTGGCTTTGAGCGCACCCGCAAAAATTTCGGTGGTGTAAGCAGTGGAGTTGAGGGTAAAGGCCAGCCAGGCGCAGAACCAGGCGTCCTTCAGCAACACCCAGGCAATGCTGTTGCGCACCGCTTCAAACTGTGCCAGCCCGTGGTAGATGATAAAAAGCTGCACCAGCAGCGGTGTTCCTCGCAGCACATACGTGAAGAGCCAGACTGGCCGGGAAATCCATGGCTGCGGAGACACCCTTGCCACCGCCAGCGGGACCGACAGCACCAACGAGCTCGCCAGGCTGATGACCAGCAGCACCAGGGTGGTGCGGATGCCACCCACATACAGCGGCAGGCTGTCGATGACAATCTTCCAGTCCATTTAGAAAGACACCTTGCGCACACCCAGGCTGTAGCGCGCTTCCACGCGCGACAACACAAATATGGAAACGCTGGTCAGCGTGAGGTAGATCACCGCCACAGCCATGTAAAAAGTGAACGGTGCGCGGGTGGTGGCCGCCGCCAGGCCCGCGCGGTGCACCATGTCGTCCAGCCCGATGATCGAGACCAATGCCGACGCCTTGATCATGATCAGCCAGTTGTTGGCAAAACCGGGGATAGCGTGGCGCACCATCTGCGGCAACACAATGCGCCACAGTACCAGCGCGGGCGGCATGGCGAAGGCCAGGCCCGCTTCGGCCTGACCCTTCGGCACGGCCAGAATCGCGCCCCGGAAGGTCTCTGTGAGGTAAGCGCCGAAAATGAAACCGATCGTGAGCACACCGGCCAGAAACGGTGGAATGTCGATGTACTCCCAGCCCTGGGACTCGGCCAGCTTGTTGATACCGATCTGCCCACCATAAAAGATCAGCAGCATCAGCACCAGTTCCGGCATGCCGCGAATCAGGGTGGTGTAGACCTCCGCGGACCATCGCGCGGCCCGGGAGCTGGACAGTTTGGCGGTGGCACCGAGCAGCCCGAACACACACGCGATGGCCAGTGACGACGCCGACACTTTCAGCGTCAGTACCAGCCCCTCCAGAATGGCGGGCAGATAACCGTAGAGCACGCGCGACCCCGGGTGTGTGGAGAATTATTCGCCCCGGATGTTGACGTCGAAGTATTTGTCGTTGATGGACTTGTAGACGCCATTGGCCGTAATCTGCTTCAGCCCGGTATTGACCTTGGTGCGCAATGTGTCTTCGCCTTTGCGCATGGCTATACCGACACCACCACCCTGGGCCGCGCCACCGAGTGTGACGGGGCTTCCGACCTTGCTGTAGCCCTTGCCTTCCGGTGACTTGAGGAACGCAGCAGTGGCCGCCAGCGAAGAACCAAAACCGATGTCGCCCCGGCCGGCCGCCAGCTCCATGGTGACCTCGGCCTCTTTGGCTACCAGCAGGATCTCGCTGTCCTTGAAGTTCTCCTGCACAAACTTGGCCCGCGGCGTATTGCGCGTGACGATGATTTTCTTGCCCTTGAGTGCGGCGGCATTGACCTGCGGGTACGAACCTGTCTTGCCGATCCAGGCCGACGGAATGTCGTAGTACGAATCACTGAAATCGGCTGACTTCTTGCGTTCTTCGGTGATCGACATGGAAGCCACGATCATGTCGAACTTCTTGGCGTTCAGAGCTGGCATCATGCCGTCCCACTCCTGTGAGACCAGCGTGCATTCGGCCTTGATTTCGGCGCAGATGGCGTTCGCAATGTCGATGTCGAAGCCGGAGAACTTGCCGTCCGGGCTCATCTGCGAGAACGGCGGGTAATTGGCTTCCACGCCGATCCTGATCTTGGCCCAGCCGGGGGCCTGGGCAATGGCGCTGGTGTGTGCGGCGAAGGC
>JANOCN010000234.1:0-3858 GCA_031412185.1 Betaproteobacteria bacterium
CTGGGTATCGCGGTACTGGCCATGGGTGCCAGCCTGGTCCACATACAAACCCGCCCGGCGGACGGCCACACTTCTCCGGTAGCCCTGGCACCTGCCAGCAGCAGCACCGGCCTGCTGCCCGCCGTCAAAGGCATGTCGGTCGAGTCTTCCCCGCAGGACGACGAGATACCGGTGGCGCGTAAAACGCCGCCCACGACAGCTCGACCCGTGCCGACCAAACCGCGCTCGGTGGCCACAGCACCAGCTCCGGTTCCAGCGGCTGCAACTGCGGTGCCACGCGCCATTGATTACGGCACGGTAGCCAGCCAGCCGGTTGCCAGACCAATTTGCGGCAACTGCGGCACGGTTGAAGCCGTCACCGCAGTGCAGCGCAAAGGTGAGGCCAAAGGCGTCGGTGCCGTGGCCGGTGGCGTACTCGGCGCTGTGGTGGGTAACCAGATCGGCAATGGCGGCGGCCGCACCGCAGCAACCATTCTGGGCGCATTGGGCGGGGGCCTGGCAGGTCACACGATTGAGAAAAACGTCAAGAAAGAGACCGTGTACCAGGTTCGCGTGCAGATGCAAGATGGCAGCAGCCGTACCATCGAGCAAGCCACGTTGCCGGCGCTGGGCAGCCGCGTTGTGCTGGAAGGCAACACGCTGTATCCGGCAGACGGCAACCGGACCGGCCCGTCTGCGGCGCAGCAGCCTCGGCCGCAAGTGCAGACCGTGCAACAACCGGTGCCGGTTTACAACCGCACCTGACGACTGCTGGCACCGTGCCACAGGTTCCTCAAGCGAAGTCCTGATTCAGTGATGCACCGGCCAACCGATCAGGCTGCGCCGCTGCGCCAGCAGCAGTGCAAGAATCGCGGCGCTGCTCAGGCCCAGCAATAACCACAGGCCGTAGCGGTAACCGGCCTCCTGGCTCCACAACAATCCCAGGGCCAGCGGGGCCGCAGCCCGGCCCAGGGCCAGTGGCAGCCCGAGCGCGCCGTTCAGGCTGGCCACATAGTCGCGGTTGACATACTGCGCAATCGCGGTGCCTTTCACGATGGTCATCATGCCGTTGCCCATACCGTATAACACCACGAACACCCCTAGGCACAGCAGCCCCATGCCGTTGCTGCGCCCAGTCGCCCAGGGGGCCAACAGCAATGCAGCAAGGCCCAGGGGCACCAGGCAGGGAATCAGCCGGTTGGCCAGATGCACGTCGAAATGCTTCTCGAAAAGATACAACAGCGCGCGGCCGAAAACCTGCAGCAGGCCGATGCTGGCGGGCACCGCAATCACCCAGGTTTCCTGCAGGCCGTTCTCGCGCAGCAGGCTCACCATGTGCGCGGGCAGCGCGACCGTGACTGCCATCATGAAGACCACAAACACACCAATTAACAGGAACGGTGTGCTGCGCAGGTAGCGCGATAAAGAGACCGGTGCCGCGCCAGCCCGGACCCTGGCAATCGGTCCCGGAGCGCCCTGCAGCAGCAGGCTGTGGATCGGCATACACAGCAGCAACTGCAGCGCGGCCAGGCACCACAAGGCGTGGCGCCATCCCAAGTCCGCAATCAGCCAGGACGTCAACGGAATGAACACGGTGCTGGCCAAGCCGCCAAGAAACGTCATCGTGATGATGGCGCGGCGGTAGTCATCCGGGAAACGCCGCGTAACCACCGCAAACACCGGTGTGTACAAGGTTGCGGCCATGGCAACCCCGAGCAGCGTCCAGACCGCGTAAAACCCGGCCAGGCTGGTGACCAGGCTGTGCGCGACCAGGCACAGGCCAACCAGGAGCGAGCCACCCGCCATCACCGCACGCTCGTGGCCACGATCAATCCAGCGGCCAACCGGGTAGGCACACAGACCTTCCGCCAGCAGCGCCAGACTGAATGCAAGCGATGACTGCGCGCGACTCACACCGAGGTCGCGCTCGATCGGCTCGATGATCAGGGCGAAGGTGTAGAAAACGCTGCCCCAGGTAACCAGCTGCGCCAGCGACAACCACAGGACCAGGCGCTGGTCATGCTGTGGTGGGCGGGTCATGCGCCAATTATGGCGGGGCGGTTATCGGTAAATCGCTGCAGTGAGCATGCGTCGCGTGCGTCACCCCACCTCGCCCTACTTCGCATAGACCCTGCTACACAATGCCTGCTTTGCGCAACTCCGCCACGGCATCTGCGTCCAGCCCCAGCTCCGCCAGGACCTCGTCAGTGTGCTCACCCAAAGCCGGTGGCGGGTAACGCAGGGTCGGCGGGGTGTCTTGCAGGCGCAGCGGGCTTGCCACGCTGCGGATGGCCTGGATGCCGTCAAGCGCCGCCTGGTCAGCTGCGCGCGGCTGGTTGACCACCAGTTCACGCGCCTGCACCTGCGCATCGTCAAACGCTGCGCCGATGTCGTTGATCGGGCCGCAAGGCACTGCTTTGTCTTCCAGCAAGCTGATCCACTGCGCCGTAGTGCGCTGGCGGGTGATCTCTTGCATCAGCGGGATCAGGCTGCTGCGGTTTTGCACCCGGCCCGACATGCTGGCAAAACGCGCATCGGCGCTCCACTCGGGTTTGCCCACTGCGTCGCAGAAGCGGCTGAACTGGCCGTCGTTGCCAATCGCCAGCAGCATCGCGCCGTCCTGGGTCGGGAAGTCCTGGTACGGTGTGAGGCTGGGGTGGCTGTTGCCCTGGCGCTGCGGTACCTTTCCGGTGTTCAGGAAACCGCTGGCCTGGTTAGCCAGAATGGCCATGCCCACGTCCAGCAGGGCCATATCGATAAACTGCCCGGCACCGGTGCGGTTGCGCACCTCCAGCGCCGCCAGGATGGCCGAGGTGGCGTAGACACCGGTGAACAAATCGGTCAGGGCTACACCCACGCGCAACGGGCCACCACCAGGCGCATCGTCTGGCCGGCCGGTGATGCTCATCATGCCGCTCATGGCCTGGATCATCAGGTCGTACCCGGCACGCGGTGCGTACGGCCCACTGTGGCCAAAGCCGGTGATGGAGCAGTAGATCAGGCGCGGGTTCAGCGCCTGGAGGCTGGCGTAGTCGAGCCCGTAGTGCGCCAGTCCACCTACTTTGAAATTCTCCACCAGTATGTCGCTGGAGGCCGCCATCTGGCGCACCAGTGCTTGCCCTTGCGGCTTGGCGATGTCCAGCGTGAGGGAGCGCTTGTTGCGGTTGGCGCAGGTGAAATAACTCGCCTGCGTGGTATGGTTGCCCTGCGCGTCCTGCATGAACGGCGGCCCCCAGTGGCGCGTGTCGTCGCCTTCACCCGGCCGTTCGACCTTGACCACGTCGGCCCCCAGATCGGCCAGCATCTGGGTACACCAGGGGCCGGCCAGAACACGCGAAAGGTCGAGTACGCGCAAATGCGAAAGAGCCCCGGTGCTCGCGCTTGTGGCTTGGCTCATATCAATTTGCAAACGCCGCGATGCCGGTCTGCGCCCGCCCGAGGATCAGCGCGTGAATATCGTGGGTACCTTCGTAGGTGTTGACCACCTCCAGGTTCACCAGGTGGCGCGCCACGCCGAACTCGTCGCTGATGCCGTTGCCGCCCATCATGTCGCGCGCCAGCCGCGCGATATCGAGCGCCTTGCCGCAGGAGTTGCGCTTCAGGATCGAGGTGATCTCGACCGAGGCCGTGCCTTCGTCCTTCATGCGGCCCAGGCGCAGGCAGCCCTGCAGGCCCAGCGCGATTTCGGTCTGCATGTCGGCGAGCTTTTTCTGGATCAGCTGGTTTGCCGCCAGCGGCCGCCCGAACTGCTTGCGGTCCAGCGTGTACTGGCGCACGCGCAGCCAGCAGTCTTCGGCGGCGCCCAGCGCGCCCCAGGCGATGCCATACCGCGCCGAATTCAGGCAGGTGAACGGACCTTTCAGACCCTGCACTTCGGGA
>JANOCN010000235.1:0-4903 GCA_031412185.1 Betaproteobacteria bacterium
ACCGCCGAAGTTGAAGTTGCCGTCGGCTCCGCCAACCACCTTGGTGCGCACCAGCGACTGCAGTGTGTACTGGGCGTCCATCGTAGCAACACCCCAACCGAGCAGGTAGGCGGAGGTATCCGAGTTTTGCACCTTCTGGATGAAGGTGGCCATACTCTCAGCGGCCAGTTTGGTCTTGACGCCAATACG
The DNA here is from genome assembly GCA_031412185.1 of Betaproteobacteria bacterium. Taxonomy (GTDB): domain Bacteria; phylum Pseudomonadota; class Gammaproteobacteria; order Burkholderiales; family Burkholderiaceae_C; genus CAISIP01. The sequence goes on from JANOCN010000235.1 coordinate 190, forward strand.
TGCCCACATAACCGCAATGTTCTGGCAAATCTCTTCGTCGTTTATGTAGCGGTTGTTGGGGCAGTTGAGTTGAATCTCAAAGCCGTTGGGATAACCGGCCTCGGTAAGCAGGCGCTTTGCGCGGTCGGGGTCTGCCTTCACGGCCTGGTCGAGCTCGGGCGAGTGGCCGTTGACGCCTGGTGCCACCATAATGGCGGCCGGAAGCGACAGGCCGCGCATCGTGTTGCGTTTGATCAACTCGCGGTCAATGGCAATGCTCAGCGCCTCGCGCACACGTTTGTCCTTGAACGGGTTCTTGCCTTTTACATCCGAGTACTTGAGTTCGGCACTGCCCGTGTCGAGCGACAGGTAAATCGTGCGGACTTCGTTGCCATCGAGCATCTTCAGCTTGGAGTCGCCCCGCAGCCGGGTTACGTCTTGCGTCGGCACGTCTGACAACAGGTCTAGCTCACCAGAGAGCAGGGCTGCTACCCGGGTCGGATCGGACTTGATGGGCGTGTAGACCACCTCGGTGACGTTGCCGCTGTGTTTGTCCCACCAGCCCTTGTTGATCGTCATGGTGATCTTCTGGTCTGGCTGCCAACTCGTGATGTGGTAGGAGCCGGTGCCGTTGACGTTGCGCGACGCGTAGTTTTCTTCTTTGGCTTTGTAGTCCTGCACGTTGGTGGTGCGGTTCTTTTCGGCCCAGGTCTTGCTCATGATCCGGAAGTCGATCAGGCTGCGCAGCAGTGTCGGGTTGGGCGCGGCGAGGATCAGGTCGACCGTGTTGTCGTCGATCTTGCGGATCTCGTTGATGCCACTGACATAAATCTGCATGGTTCCGTTGGGCTGCTTGATGCGGCCGTAAGAGAAGACCACGTCGTCGGCGCTGAAGCTGGAACCATCCTGGAACTTGACGCCCCTGCGCAAGTCAAAACGGACTTGGGTCGGGGTGATATAGGTCCACTTGGTTGCCAGCGATGGCTCCACGTCGAATTTAGGGCCATAACGCGTGAGGCCTTCGTAGGAGTGCATCAAAATCGCGTTGGTGGTCGCATGGTTTTGTGAATGCGCGTCCAGCGTCAAGATGTCGTTTTGCGCGCCCCATCGCAGCGTGGTCGACTGGGCTTGCGCCAACACTGCAGTGCCCGCCAGCAGCGCTGTGGCCAAAACTCGTTTGAGACTCATGTTCAATCCCCAGAAATGTGAAGCGTAGATGGTATCTGTGGTGGCACCTCCACCACAGGCGGGGAAACCCGAATGGGTCGCAACTAGTACTCGCAAGGCGTAAACCCCATGCTACATTCAAGTTTTCCACCGCTACGTGATGCTCGCATTTATCCTGCACCGCTTGATTCAGGCTGTATTCGTGATGGTCACGGTAGCCTTTATTGCGTTCACGCTGTTTCAGTTTGTGGGCGACCCGGTGTTGTTTATGCTGGGGCAGGACGCTACCGCAGACCAGATACGCGATCTGCGCGCCTCTTTGGGCCTGGACAAATCTTTTCTGGTGCAGTTCTGGCAATTTCTGCTGAATGCGGTACAGGGAGAGTTTGGCATGAGCCTGCGCCAGGGGGGCAAGGTCTCACGGCTTATCGCCGAACGCCTGCCGGCCACGCTCGAACTGGCATTGGTTGCAGCCGGCCTGGCGCTGCTGGTGGGCATCCCGATGGGTGTGTATGCGGCCTTGCGCCGCGGAAACTTTCTGAGCCAGGTATTGATGACCGTGTCACTTCTGGGGGTGTCGCTGCCGGTATTCCTGATCGGTATCTTGTTCATCCTGGTGTTTGCGGTCTGGCTCGGCTGGTTCCCGAGTTTCGGGCGCGGTGATGTGGTCCAGATGGGGTGGTGGAGCAGTGGCCTGGTGACGGCCAAAGGCTGGCACCACATCGTGTTGCCGGCGGTCACACTCGCAATCTTCCAGCTCGCGTTGATCATGCGGCTGGTGCGCGCCGAAATGCTGGAAGTACTGCGCACCGACTACATCAAGTTCGCCCGCGCCCGGGGCTTAAGTACCCGCGCGATCCATTTTGGCCATGCACTGAAGAACACGCTGGTGCCGGTTATGACGATCACCGGGCTTAATCTTGGTGGCCTGATTGCTTTTGCCATCATTACCGAGACCGTGTTCCAGTGGCCGGGTATGGGGCTCTTGTTCATCCAGGCGGTGAATTTTGCCGACATACCCGTCATGGCGGCTTACCTGTGCCTGATATCGCTAATATTCGTCATCATCAACCTGGTGGTGGACCTGCTGTATTTTGTAGTGGACCCGCGCTTGCGCTTGAACGTGAAAGGGCATTGATGGACAGCATACCTGCGGCCCCGAGTCTGCGCGCCAATGGCCGGGCATTTGCCCACATCGCGCAGTTCCACCCCGAACTCACTGCGCTGCGGCGTGATTTGCATGCCCATCCTGAGCTGGGTTTCGAGGAACGTTACACCGCCGAGCGCGTAACCCAGGCACTGAAGTTGTGTGGTGTGGACAGCCTGCGCAGCGGCGTCGGTAAGACCGGTGTGGTGGCCACCATCCGTGGTCGGCAGTCGCACAGTGGCCGCATGGTAGGTCTGCGCGCCGACATGGACGCCTTGCCTATTGCGGAGAAAAACGACTTTGCGTGGCGCTCGGCGACGCCGGGTTTGATGCATGGCTGTGGCCACGACGGGCACACCGCCATGCTGGTGGGTGCGGCGCGCTACCTGGCCGAGACGCGCAATTTTGATGGCACAGCGGTGTTGATCTTTCAGCCGGGCGAAGAAGGTTACGCAGGGGCCAGGGCGATGATCGAAGATGGCCTGTTTGACCAGTTCCCGGTGGATGCGGTGTACGGCATGCACAACTGGCCGGCCATGCGGCCCGGCACGGTCGGGATCAACCCGGGCCCGATGATGGCGGCGGCGGACCGGGTCACCATCACTATCACCGGCAAAGGCGGGCACGGCGCGCACGCCTATGCCACCATCGACCCGGTGCTGGTGGCAGCGCACATCATCACGGCGGTGCAAAGTATTGTGTCGCGCAACGTGCGGCCGGTGGAGTCGGCGGTAATCAGCCTGTGCGCGATGCAGGCGGGGGACCTGAGCGCCATGAGTGTCATTCCCGACACCGCTACGCTGGTGGGTACGGTGCGCACTTTCAGCGGGCTGGTGCAGGAGCAGGTGGAGCGCCGGCTCAGCGAGTTGTGTTGCGCAATAGCGAGCGCCTTTGGAGCGACCGCCACCGTGCGCTATGACCGGCTGTACCCAGCCACCATCAATACCGCGGCCGAGGCGCAATTTGCCGGCGATGTGGCAGAGGGCCTGCTGGGCGCGGAGCGTGTGGTGCGCAACCTGGAGCCCAGCATGGGGTCGGAAGACTTCTCGTTCATGCTGCAGGCCAAGCCGGGGGCCTACCTGCGTATCGGCCAGGGTGCGGAAAACGGGGTCGGTTGCAACTTCCTGCACAACACCCACTACGACTTCAACGACGACATCCTGCCACTGGGCTCGGCGCTGCATGCCAGCCTGGTGGAGCAGTCCATGCCCCTGGCCCCGGGCATGACATGACGCAGTCGTGGTCGCGCTGGTGGGACAGTGACATCGGCTACAGCTTTCGCAAGTCACCGGTGGCGGTGGGTGCGGCGGTGGTGGCATTCGTGTGTGTGTTCAGCGCGCTGTTTGCGGGCTGGGTCGCGCCGCACAACCCGTTTGATCTTGCGACGCTGGACCTGGCCGACGCACGCCTGCCACCGGCTTGGACGGCCGAGGGCAGCCGCAAATTCCTGCTGGGCACCGACGACCAGGGCCGCGACATCCTGTCAGCACTCATGTACGGCGCGCGCATCTCGCTCGCTGTGGGCGTGGCGTCGGTGCTGCTGTCGGTGGCGCTCGGAGTCATGCTGGGGCTGCTGGCCGGGTTTGTCGGTGGATGGATTGACTCTGCACTGATGCGCTTGTGCGACGTGATGTTGTCGTTCCCGGCCATTCTGGTCGCACTGCTGATTGCCGGGGTGGGGCGCGCCGTGTTCCCCAAGGCGCCAGACTCGCTTGCGTTGGCGGTATTGATTGTGTCCATCACCCTCACCGGGTGGGTCCAGTACGCGCGCACGGTGCGCGGCTCGACCATGGTGGAGCGCAACAAGGAATATGTGCAGGCAGCGCGGGTAACTGGTGTCGCGCCGCTACGCATCATGCGCCTGCATGTGTTGCCCAATGTTCTTGGGCCGGTACTGGTGCTGGCAACGATCCAGGTGGCCACTGCCATCATCACCGAAGCCACTTTGTCTTTTCTGGGCGTCGGTGCCCCGCCGACTTCGCCATCGCTCGGCACACTGATCCGGATTGGTAACGACTACCTGTTCTCGGGCGAGTGGTGGATCACGATCTTTCCGGGTTTGATGCTGATCGTGATTGCGTTGTCGGTGAACCTGCTCGGCGACTGGCTGCGCGACGCACTTAACCCGCGTTTGAGATGAACGCATGAGTTTGCTTCAAGTCAAAAACCTGGTGGTTGAGTTTCCGGGCCGGCGCGGTACCTTGCGTGCCATCGACGATATCTCGTTCGACATCGCGCCGGGAGAGATTCTGGGCGTGGTGGGTGAATCGGGGGCTGGCAAGTCGCTCACCGGTGCGGCCATCATCGGCCTGCTGGAGCCGCCGGGTCGGGTGGCCGGTGGCCAGATACTGCTGGAGGGGCAGCGTATCGACAACCTGGCGCATGAGCAGATGCGCCATATCCGGGGCCGCAAGATCGGAG
>JANOCN010000236.1:0-2425 GCA_031412185.1 Betaproteobacteria bacterium
CAATAAAACCATCTTCCAGTACCGCGCGGCTGAGTGCGCGAACCCCCGCCATACCTTCGGTGGGGTCCAGGCCGGCCAGCGCACTGAAGCGGTCCGGGTGCTGTTGCACAGCAGCAGCCACCATGGCATAGGGCAGGTGCCAGCTACCTCGAATGCCGAGCTCGCCGGTTTTCGTTGCAATGAGCAGGGCGCGTTCGATACCGGCGCGGTCCATCAACGCAAGCATGTCTGCATGGGTAACACCGTCGGCGATCGAGTCCTGGCGTCCAATCTTTCCATGCCAGAATGCTTTAGACCATTCCGGTCGCAAACGCATGATTTCCGGGGTAATGGGGTTGACCACGCAATCGATGGCCTGGATGGCGTGCTTCATGCAGTAAATTTCTCAGTTTGATCGCAGAAACAAACCTATGACTAACTCGCGCTCCACTGAGAAATGTGGCACACAGTGGGGCAAACCGTCGTGAGTGAATTACACAATACCGGAGAAGAATTCCTTCGGCTTCTTGCAAGCCGGGGAGTCTCTTTCTTCTTCGTCAATTCTGGCACAGATTTCCCGTCAATCGTAGAGGCGCTTGCGCGCGCTGCAGTAGAAGGTTTTATTGTCCCTAGAACCTTGCTGATACCACATGAGAACGTCGCCGTGGGCATGGCCTATGGAGTGACCATGGCTACAGGTCAGGCGCAGGCGGTGATGGTGCATGTGAATGTGGGCACGGCCAATGCGCTGTGCGGCTTGATCAATGCCTCACGTGAAAATATTCCAATGCTGATGGCGGCTGGTCGCACACCCTGGCTGGAAAAAGGCTCGCCGGCCAGTCGCTCGCTAAACATCCACTGGGCCCAGGAGATGTTCGATCAGGCTGGTATGGTGCGCGAGCATGTGAAGTGGGATTACGAATTACGCAGCGGCGTTCAGCTCGAAGCGGTGGTGGATCGTGCGCTCTCGATTGCGAGCACTGAGCCCCAGGGCCCGGTTTACCTCAGTTTGCCGCGCGAGGTACTGGACCAGGACTGCCCGGTGTCCAGCGCGCACCGTACGCAGCGCGCGGCGCTCCCGCCGGTGCCAGACCCCCGGGCGGTGGCGCGAGTGGCGCGTCTGATGGCGCAGGCACATCACCCGCTGGTCGTGACTTCCAGGAGCGGTCGCGAGCCCGAAGCGGTCGGCCTGTTGTCCGAACTGTCTGCACAGTGGGCTTGGCCTGTGGTGGAGTTTCGCCCACGCTACCTGTCGATGCCCAACACACATCCCCTGCACGGCGGCTATGAAGTGAATCCCTGGCTGCAAGAGGCCGATGCAATTCTGGTTCTGGATTGCGATGTGCCGTGGATTCCTTCGCAAATGGAGCCACGACCTGGCGTGCCCGTGGTGCAGGTGGGGAGCGACCCTCTGTTTGCACGTTATCCCACCCGTGGCTTTCGCGCCGATGAATGCGTTCAGGCCAGTCCCTTGTGTTTCCTTCAGGCATTGCACCATGCCATGGCGGATCAAAAACCGGATGCATCAGGAATCGAGGCGCGTCGTTCGCAGGTGGCCCAGGCGGCACTGGGTCGCCGGCAGTTGCTGCAGGCGCTCATTCAGGAGGGGCAGCAGCGCGAGCCTATGGGCATGGCTGCGGTCAGCTACGCCTTGGGTCAGGCCCTGTTGGCGTATGGGCGGGAATCGGTGGTCGTGAACGAGTACTCGCTGGTGCCAGCAGCCTTGCCGTTCACCCAAGCTGGCAGTTATTTCGGGTCCAGTCCCGTGGGCGGTTTAGGTTGGGGAGTGCCTGCGGCGTTGGGCGTCAAATTGGCTCGACCCGAGGCCCTGGTGGTCGCAGCCGTTGGCGATGGCAGCTATTGTTTTGCCAATCCCCTGGCGTGTCACCACACGGCGGCGATGCACGGCATACCAGTGCTCACGGTGGTCATGGACAACGGCGGCTATGGAGCGGTAGAGCGGGCCACCCGTGGCATGTATCCGCAAGGACACGCCGTAGCCAAAGGCATGCCGCTGGTCTCGCTCGCACCCATGCCGCGTTTTGCGGAGGTAGTGACCGCATGTGGTGGATGGGGCGAGTGTGTGTCGCGCTACGAGCAACTGCCAGCAGCCCTGGTGCGTGCCATTCATCAAGTGCAGGCCGAGCGGCGACAGGCTCTATTGCATGTGATCTGCGCCTGAGCTTAGGACGTCCGGCCCGCGCCGACGCCTGCGTGGAGGAGTTAGCGCGGCGTCTGCAGCATCGCGATCACGTCGGCGGTGCTTCGCACATCCGCAAAAAACTGCACTACCGTGACCAGTGCTGCCAGATGTTCAGCATCCGACCGTGCGGCATTGGCATCGCTCACCATGAGGGTTTTGAAGTCACCCATCATGGCATCCCGGGCGGAAGACTCGCAGCAGACATTGGTCAGCGTGCCTGTGATCAGCACCGTGTCGATGCCT
>JANOCN010000237.1:0-3851 GCA_031412185.1 Betaproteobacteria bacterium
GTTGGCGCGCGTCTCCACCAATGTCTGCGCGACACCGGCACTGTCACCGGCACGCAGTGCCGTGTGGGCGGTGCGGGTCCATTGACCGTCGGCCCAGCTCAGGTCTTCGCCCCACCGCGCGCGGCGCAGCATCCACGCCGCCAGCGCCAGCGCCAGCGCCAGCACCAGCACCAGCAGCCAGACCAATTTGGCGAGCACCGGCACGCCCAGTGCGACTGCATCGACGATGACGGCTTGGCCCGGCTGCCGTGGATCGAGCCCGATTTCCACCTGGCTGAAAAGGTCGTACAGCGCATACGGTAGCGCAGGCAACAACACGCGCACGGTGTCGGGCTGCAGGGGAGTGGCGGATTCGGGCTGCGCAACGGACCCCAGGCGCGGCAACAAGGCCGCAGCGACTTCCAGCTCCACCAGCGCCGGGTCGACCGTGCGGATGACTTCGGCCGGGTGCCGTTCCCAGCGCAGATGCAGGTCAATGGCATGCTCGACATCACGCGCCAGGTCGACAGCGACCACAAAGGCCGCTGCGGCTAGAAAAAGCAGCAATAGCTGGCGTGCCCGGTGGGCGTGTTGGAGGGTAGGGGAAGCATCCATGGTTGAAAGCTCGACACCGCATGCTGCAGGGCGCGCACCACACTGTCAAGGTCGTGTATGGGCACGTGGGGCCAGCCCCCTTGCTGGCATGATCAGCATCAGGCAGCGTGCCTGCCATGGCCGTAACCGCAAATTAGGACGCGCGAAGTGTTTTTTTCTCTGGGCATCGATACGGGTGGCACCTTCACGGATGCCGTCCTGCTGGACTCGCAGCGCCAGGTGCGTGCGTCCGCCAAGGCCTTGACGACCCGCTTCGACCTGTCGGTCGGCATCGGAAAGGCGCTGGACGCCTTGCCCCTGGAGATGCTGAAACAGGTGGACCTGGTATCGCTGTCCACCACCCTCACCACCAATTCTGTGGTGGAGGGCAAAGGTTCCCCGGTATGTGTATTGCTGGCTGGCTACGATGCGGCGCAAGTCAGGGCCAGTGGGCTCATCGAATTGTTAGGAGCCGACGCGATCGTGTCATTGCCCGGCGGGCACGACGCGGGCGGGGCGGAGCTGGTGCCGCTGGACGAGGCTGCGGCACGCGCAGCGATCCTGCAGCACGCGCCCCGGGTATCGGCGTTCGCCATCTCGTCGAGTTTTGGTGTGCGCAACCCCGCGCATGAGCTGCAGTTGCGCGCCTGGGTCGAAACCCTGTGCGACAAGCCCGTCACGTGTGGGCATGAACTGGCGTCCAGCCTGGGCGCACCGCGGCGCGCGATGACCGTGGCGCTCAACGCGCGCATGATTTTCCACGTGAAGTTGCTGATCGAGGCGGTGCGCGCCACCCTTGTTGCACGCCGGATCGACGCACCCTTGATGATCGTCAAGGGGGACGGCAGCCTGATCAATGTGAAGAGCGCACTGCAGCGCCCGGTGGGTACGGTGTTGTCAGGCCCCGCAGCCAGCGTGTTGGGTGCCTGCGCCTTGAGTGGCCAGCAAAACGCCATCGTGGCCGACATGGGCGGCACCACCACCGACATCGCCGTGGTGCGCAATGGCCGGCCAGAGTTGGGTTTCGACGGTGCCATGATCGGCCAGTGGCGCCCAATGGTTGAGGCCGTGAAAATCTACTCGATTGGACTGGGTGGAGATAGCGAGGTGCGTTTTGGTGGTGGTGAGGGCCTGGTCATCGGACCGCGCAGGGTTATTCCACTGAGCCTGCTGGCGCATGAACACCCCAAGCTCCTGGCGGTGTTGGAGCGCCAGCAGACCGAAACACCCCACGCAGCGCAGATCCGTTTTGCGCAGCGTCTGCATGCCGATGAGGCCTTGCTTTCGCGCCTGCCCGAGGACGATCTGGCAGCTTGGGAAAGGCTCGCCAAAGGCCCGGTGGATATGGAGCGTGCCAATATCGAAGAGCGTGACCTGTCGCGCGCGCTGGCCCGGCTCGAGCGCAAGGGCCTGGTCATCTACAGCGGGTTCACGCCAAGCGATGCAGCCCATGTGTTGGGTATGTCCAGCCACTGGAGCAGTCACGCTGCCATTTGTGGCGCACGGATATGGGCGCGCCAGATGCGCCACCTCTACGGCCTGGGCACCTGGACGCAGGGCGACGCGCTGGCCCCCGCACGCCAGGTGGTGGACAAGGTGATCGACACCATTTGCCAGAAACTGGTGGAAGCGGGCCTGAACGACGCCGGCCAGATGACCGAGGGCAATGCCGGCAAGATGGCGGCGTTGCTCACTACCATGGCGCTGCAAAAGCGCGGCGCGTCATCCGGCGCGCCATCAGTTTTTGCGTTGCAGTTTGCGCCCGGTGTGCCGCTGGTCGCCGTAGGCGCGCCGGCCGCAAGTTATTACCCTGAGGTAGCCAGCGGCTTGGGAATAGCGCTGAAACTGCCGCAGTTCGCTGAAGTGGCTAACGCCGTGGGTGCCGTGCTGGCGCAGGTATCGCAGCGGGTTCACATCACCGTGTCGCAGCCAGTCCGTGGCATTTTCCGGGTGTTCACCAAGACGGGGCCGCAGGACTTTGATGCGCTGCCCGCTGCCGTACGCCATGCGCAGGGCCTGGCCAGCAGCGAAGCGATGGTGCGCGCGATCGAAGCCGGGGCAGCACAGGCCACGGTGGAGCTAAGCCAGCTCGACAACCAGGTACACAACGATATTGATGGCGATATGTTTTTTGAGGCACGGGTTACGGCTACCGCGTCCGGCCCGCCCGTGACGCGTTCGCATCGGGGGGCACGCCATGCAGAGCAGCCTGGCATCGCGCACCAGGCTTGAGTCGGCGCTTGCCGCCCACGGCCTGCGTGTACGCGGGGGCTGGGTACCCTGCAGCAGCGACACGCTACCCGGCTTGCCCGGTGGGGCAATGGCCCGGGTGGTGTGGATGGTTGGCCAGATTGGCTCCGAGTGTTGGCGCGCATTTTCGGCTTCGCCGTTCTTCTGCGACGGCCAGGCCGACCCGATGGATCGCTGGGCCAAGTCGATTGGCAATACGCTCGCGCAGCCGCTGGGCGGTGTCGCCGTCTACCCGTCGGACGGCCCGCCGTATTACCCCTTTCAGCAATGGGCGCGGCGCGCCGAACCACTGCAATCCAGCCCGCTCATGCTCCAGATACATCCCGACTACGGCTTGTGGCACGCGTACCGTTTTGCACTGGTCTTGCCGGAACTGGTAGACGCCGACACGCCGGCTTTGGCGAATGGCGACCCGGTGGCCAGCCTCGACCTCTGCCTGCAGTGTGACGGCCAGCCCTGCCTGAGTGCCTGCCCGGTAGAGGCGTTCACCTCCGACGGTTTCAGTGCAGGCAAGTGCACTGCGTACTTGCATCGCCCTGAGGGGCAAAGCTGCGCGCTGGCCGGTTGCCAGGCCAGGCTGGCATGTCCGGTCGCCCCCGTACATCGCTATACACCGGAACATGCCGCCTTCCATATGGCAGCGTTTGCGCAAAGGTAGTCTGCGTCGCGCCGGTGCCCGCGTCTGACGCTGCTGCAGCTTGCAGGGTCGGCCCAACTACCCGCGTGATTCGCTCGATGTGCCTTACGGCAGGTAGTAAACTCGCGTGAAGAAAACTAACAAGAATCATTTTATTACTTGGTGGTACAATTTTTAAGTACCAGTAATTGAACGGGACTTGTATGGACTTTCGATTCAACGATGACCAGCGGGCGCTGCAGGATGTTGTCCGGCGCTTTGTCGAGAAGGAAATGCCCAAGGACAAGGTCGCCGAGTGGGACAAGACTGAAGAGTTCCCCACCGGACTCCTCGACAAGATGGCCAGCATCGGTCTGATGGGTGCGACGATTTCCGAAGAGTATGGCGGCAC
>JANOCN010000238.1:0-4663 GCA_031412185.1 Betaproteobacteria bacterium
CGACACCCAGTCGGTTAGCAGGTGCTCGGCAGTCACCTTGTTGCAGTTCAAGTTAAATGGCTCATTGCCATCACGTAAATCGGCGCGCCAGGGGGTTCGCCAAAATGCCCATTAGCCGCTATGGCTGCGCAAATTCTATGGACCGGCTTTAGGGTGGTCCAATACTTGTTTTTTCCGGATCAATTCAACAAATGTTATTGATTGGCGCATTTGACGTACAAAACAAGGGTTAACCCGTACGTGGTTCAAATTGGAATATCGACATTGCAGCCACCCTCGGGGCGCATCGAGGAGCTGTTGTCGCCGGGCCCCAGGAGTGGCGCGCTACGTGCGACCGAAATCCGGCTCCGCGTTCTCCACGGTGGTCTCGGCGGCTTGCACAAATGCCAGAAAGTGCTGTACTGCAGGGTTCGCATTTCCCTCCAGCGCCGCGATCACGGTGTGGGCTCGGCGCGCGCCGGCACCCGCGTCGTCCTTCTTCAGTCTGCGAATGGCGATGCCGTCCATGCGGATGAATCCTGCCGATAGCGGCAACAAGGCCACACCCATGCCTGTGCCGACCAGCGCCACGATCGCGTGGACGTGCCGCGTCGACTGTCGCACCACTGGCGCAAAGCCGGCTTCAGTGCACATCTCCATGGTGAGATCGTGCAGGTACGACGAGTCGCCACGCGAGAACATCAACATCGGCTCTCCCGCCAGCGCCGCGAGCGAGACGGTTTCCAGCTTGGCGAGCGGATGCCTGGCGGGCAGAAATAGCACCATCTCTTCGCTGCCCAGTGACAAAGACCGAAAGCCGGGCGGCAGCGGGGGCCGCAGCAGGCCGACGTCAAGCTGATGTTCCATCAGTGCGACAACCTGTTCGGAGCTCACCATCTCATGCAGCGTGATCTTGACCTGGGGATAACGCTCGGAAAAAGCCGCTACCAATTGCGGCATGAGTCGGTAGGCCAGCAGCGCGTTGAAGCCGATGACCAGCGTGCCAGCCTCGCCTAGTTCGAGCGATGTCGCCAGCTTGACCAGCTGTTCGGCATCGCGCAGCACACGCCTTGCCTCGACCAGCAGTATCTGGCCCGAGCGCGTGAGTTCGACGCGGCGCGACGAACGCTCAAACAACTGCAGACCGAGATCGGCCTCGAGACTGCGAATCTTCAACGACAAGGGAGGTTGCGAGATATGCAGCCTCTCGGCGGCCCGGCCGAAATGCAGCTCTTCGGCCAGCACGACAAAACACCTTAACGACTTCAGGTCAAGCATGATCGCTGGCCGACTCGCAGAAAAGCACCTCGCCATGGCGCAGTGGACGCATGCTTGCGCGCGTGGTCATGGGCATCTGCGTTCCTTCCGTTAGCAAAGTGTACCGCTACAGCAACCCGCTCCCGCAGTGCTTCCCTAACGCCAACGACCCAGTGATTTTGACTGCGGCGTTGTGTTGCCAGGTCAATTCGCCCCCAACCCATACCGCCTGCGCACCGACCCCGCCAGCCATGTCAGCAGCGCCGACACCAAGAAGATAAAGACGATGTAAATCCCCGCCGTGGCGGTCAAAATCTCGATCGGCTCATACCATTTGTTCACCAGTTTCTGCGACTGGAACATCAGGACCGGCACGGCGATGACCGCCACCAGGGCCGACGACTTGACGATCACGGTGAACTGGTTGCCGATGCTGGGTGCAGCGTCCAGCAGCACCTGTGGCAGGGTGATACGTGTGAAAGCATGGCGCGGCGACATGCCTAGTGAACTCGCTGCTTCCAGGTGGCCTTTGGGTATGGCCTCGATGGCACCGCGGAAGGTCTCGGCCAGGTAGCCGGCCGACTGCACGGCCAGCGCCACACAGGCGGCACCGAAGAAGGTGTTGGGCCAGCCGAACAGTTCGGGCCACACGTAGTTGACCCACAGCAGCTGCACCAGGATAGGGGTGGCGCGGAAGAACTCGATCAGCAGCACGGCAACCGGTTTTAGCGGGCGCACATACATGCGCACCAGGCACAACATCAGGCCCAACACAATGGCGCAGAAAAACGCGATGGCGCAGATTTGCAGCGTGGTCTGGAAACCCGCGAGGAAAACATCGCGCTGGTTCCAGACCAGGCGTTCCCAGTTATTCATGCGCGCCTCACGCAAACACCTTTGCGCGCCAGCGCCCCGACAACGCCTGCAGCAAATACGAGGCACCGCAGACGACCGCGAAGTAGGTGACGGCGGCGCCGGTGTACAAAGGCATCGGCCGCATCTCCTGCGCCGACACCATCGACACCTGGTACATCAGGTCGGGCACGGCTATCAGCGACACGATGCTGGTGGCCTTGAAAAGCGAGATGAACTGGTTCACCGACTCGGGCAACATGCGCCGCACCACCTGTGGCAGGATCAGTCGCCACATGATCAGCCGCTCGGACATGCCCAGGCCACGCCCGGCCTCGATCTGGCCCCTGGGTACGGCTTCGATACCGGCCCTGAACGTCTCGGCAAAGTAGCCGCTGTAGACAAAGGCGAGCGCAATGACGGCCGACACAAAAGGGTTGAACTCCAGCCGCCGACCGATGAGCGCGCCCAGCAGCAGCGGCAATACAAAGTGCACCCACACCACCATGATGTAGTCGGGCGAGTTGCGGGAAACCTCTACATGCAGCGTTCCGGCCCAGCGCAGCGGGCGGTGACGGTTCACCCGCATCAGGGCCGCTACCAGGCCGCCTGCCAGCGCCAGCAGCGCGGCGCAGCCGAATACGCCCAGGCTCATGCTGAGGCCCTTGAACAGAATGAAGCGGTATTCCCAGAACAGGGACAGATCAAGCGATTCGCGCAACGACTCGGACATGGCGGTCTGCGGTGACTATCAGCCCTGGCCCTGGCGCAGCGACTTGTTGAGGAACTGCTGCAGCCGTTCCGACTTCGGTGCATTGAAAATCTGCGCCGGTGCACCCTGCTCCTCTATCAGCCCGTTGTGCAGGAACATGACATGGTCCGACACTTCGCGCGCGAACGCCATCTCATGCGTCACCACAATCATGGTGGTGCCGTCGCGCGCCAGGTCGCGCATTACAGCCAGCACCTCGTCGGTCAGCTCCGGGTCGAGCGACGACGTAGCTTCGTCAAACAGCATCACCTTCGGACTCATGGCCAGCGCGCGCGCAATCGCGACGCGTTGCTGCTGGCCGCCCGACAGCCGCGCCGGATACACATGGGCCTTGTCGGACAGATGCACGCGCTCCAGCGCCGCCTGGCCTGCCGCGAGCGCCTCCTTGCGACCCATGCCGCGCACATGGCGCGGCGCTTCGACCACATTTTCCAGTGCCGTCATGTGGGGCCACAAATTGAACTGCTGAAACACCATGCCCAGGTCGCGCCGGATCAGGTTGATCTCCGCCAGCGAGCGGTGTTTGCCCGGCGATCCCTCGCGATAGCAGAGCGACTGCCCTTCAATCAGCACATCGCCACTGGTGGGTGTTTCCAGGTGGTTGATGCAGCGCAGCAGCGTGCTCTTGCCCGAGCCGCTGGCACCGACCATACTCACTACGGTACCGCGCTGCACGTCGAAGGAGACGCCTTTGAGCACCTCCAGCGCGCCAAATTTCTTGTGCAGGTCAATGACCCGGATGCTGGGTGCAACGTCCGTCATCGTGTCATGGACCAGCGCGGCAGAGGGTCATACAGGCGTTCAAGTCGTGGTGCCGAGAATATCGACATGGTGCTTGAGCAGCCGGTCGGTTTCGCCATTCACCCGAACGAAGGTAGCCCAGAAATCGAGGAAGTTCTTCCACTCCAGGTCGCCATAACGCACGGCCCAGCTGCTGGGGCGTTTGTCCAGCGGATTCTGCGGGTCGAAGGCGCTGGCCCAGTTGGTGCGTTTGGCCATCAGCAACACCGCCATCTGGCTGCTCATCCACACGTCGGCTTTTTTGCCGCGCACCGGCTCGGCACCCAGGTCGGCCTGGCCAGTCGTGGTGATCAGCTTGGCATTCGGAAACAGGATCGGAATACGCGGCTCTTCGCTACCGCCAGACACCACCGAGAAGGTCACCGTCGGTTTGTTGAAATCCGCCAGGGTCTTGAATTTGCCCGCGTTGTCTTTGTGCACCATCAGCAGGCTGCCGACCTCGAACAGCGGGCCGATGTAGTCCACCGCTATCGCGCGTGCGATGGTGTAGGTGAGGGCCGAACCAAACACGTCGTAGTCGTTGCGGCGCAGAGCGATGGTCGCGTTCTGGAATGTGACCTCCTTGAATTCGAGCTTGACACCCATGTCCTTGGCCAGTTGGGTCGCAAGGTCGAAATAGATACCGCCCAGGTCGCCGGTCTTGGCGTTTTTGTAGAAGAACGGGCCGGTCTGCGCGTAGCCTACCCGCAGCGTGCCGGACGACAGGATCTTGCCCAGTGTCGAGTCCTTGTTGATGCCGCTGTCCAGTGTCTGGGCAAACGCTGCTCGCGGCGTAATCGCGGCCCCCAGGGCCGAGGCGACACCGCCGAGGACGGCGGCACCTTTTAGGAAATTGCGCTTGTTGCTACCGAAATCCTGAGTCATAGTCTTCTCCAGTTAATCAAACAATAAACCGCCAACCATCCATTTTTCTGCGCTACGTTGTGGGGGGTCATGGGCGTTGCGGCAGGGGCAGCACAGCCTCTACCGTGCCGCTGCGCATGGTCACCATTTCGCGGTGCA
>JANOCN010000239.1:0-2868 GCA_031412185.1 Betaproteobacteria bacterium
TGCCGCCACTGCAGCCGAGAGGCCGCTGGCTGTGGCCACAGCCGACAGCGAGAACGAGATGGCCTGTGTCACGGTGTTGTCCGACTGCAGCGTCAAGGTGTAAGCACCGGCGGTTGCGAAGGCCAGGCTGACGTCGGTGCGCGCCGTGGCAGACACACCGGTATTGGCTTGCTGGGCAGTAATCAGGTCGGCATTCGCCTTGGCCGTGCTGTTGACCGCCACGGTGACCGATGCGCTGCCCAGAGAACCGTTGATCGACAAGGTGCCAGCCGTGGTGCTGTTAGACCCGGCAGCAGCCAGTGTGCCGGCACCGCCCGCTGCCTGCACCTGGTTGTTGCCATACACACTGGTACGCAGGTTGGCGGTGGCCGCCACGATGGTCTGGTTGGCATTGGCACCGACCTGGAATTGCTGGGTTCCGAAACTTCCATCCAGCAACTTGGAGCCGTTGAATTCTGTGGTTTGGGAAATGCGGTCCAGTTCGGCCACCAGCTGGCCCACCTCGGCCTGCAGCGCCTGCCGGTCGCTGGCGCTGTTGGTCGCATTGGCTGACTGCACCGACAGTTCGCGCACCCGTTGCAGAATGTCGGTAGAGGCCTTCAACGCACCCTCGGCCGTTTGCGACAGCGAGATGCCGTCATTGGCGTTGCGCACCGCCTGGTTCAAACCGCGCACCTGGGAGCCGAAGCGCTCTGAAATCGCCAGGCCGGCGGCATCGTCCTTGGCGCTATTGATGCGCAAGCCCGAGGACAGCCGTTGAATCGAGGTTGACAACGACGCCTGGCTCATACCCAGGTTGCGTTGCGCGGTGAGCGAGTTGATATTGGTATTGATGGTTGATGCCATGGATATCTCCGAAATAGCTGACTGAAACCCGGCATTGCTGCCGACCTGAACGCCAGAACGAGCCTGGCCGCCATGTCTGGTCGGCCTTCGAGGCACCTGCCAGACGACGAGCCCTGCCTGCAACCCGTTGAGTACGTTTTCGGGCGGTGGCGAGAAAACTTTAGCCCTGAACGGGAAAAGTAAACCGGTTTTGGCGCTCTTATCTCTGCTACGCCTTGCCCATGGATCCCCACAATGCTGTTACCTGTCTCAAGTTGCCAGCCGCAGTGTTGGCACTTATCGGTCCTTATCGGCAGTGGTGCCGAGAACCCAAGGAGTTTTTGCCATGGCGTCAACCATCAATACCAATATCAGCTCGCTCACCGCGCAACGCAACCTGGCCATGAACCAGGCTTCACTATCGACCTCGGTGGCGCGCCTGTCTTCGGGGCTGCGCATCAACGGCGCCAAAGACGATGCCGCGGGTCTGGCCATATCGGAGCGCTTCACGACCCAGATCCGTGGCCTGAACCAGGCCGCGCGCAATGCCAACGACGGCATCTCACTGGCCCAGACCGCCGAGGGCGCCATGAGCGGCGCCGGCAACATCCTGCAGCGGGTGCGCGAACTGGCGGTGCAGTCGGCCAACGCCACCAACAGTGCCGGTGACCGGCAGGCGTTGCAGCAGGAGGTGACCCAGCTGGTGGCCGAGCTGGACCGCATTTCGCAAACCACGGAGTTCAACGGGCAACGGCTGCTCGACGGCACTTTTGGCACGCAGCAGTTTCAGGTGGGCGCAAACTCGAACCAGACCATCACGACCTCCACCGCGAACCTGCGCACCAACGTATACGGCAACAACCAACTATTGGCAGCCGGCGGCGCGGCTACCCTGGCGGCCTTCGGCTCCAACAGCACCACCGCCGGTACGCTCGCCATCAATGGTGGGCTGGGGAGCGTGTCGGTCGCTGTAACAGCCAACAGCACCGCCAAGGCCAACGCTGACAAGATCAACCTGGCGGCGTCCAGTACCGGCGTTATCGCCACCGCGCGCACTGAGGTGAGCGTGAATTTCGCAGCCGCAGGTGCTTACAGCTTGACGCTGCGTTCAGACAACTCCACCACCCAGGCGATTTCATTCGCCATCTCGTCTGTTGGAACAACCGACGGTCTGTCGTCTGCGGTGTCGGCCATCAACGACCAATCGTCCAAAACCGGTGTCACCGCATCGCTGAACTCATCCGGCACGGCGGTGATGCTGACCAACGCGACCGGCAACGACATCTCCCTGTCAGACACAACGGTCGCCAACGCGGGCAACGTGACCGTTCAGAAACTCGACGCCTCGGGGGCGGCGTCAGGCGCGGCAGCCGTCCTTACGGCAGACGTGACCGCCGCAACCGCAACCGTGGTCGGCTACATCACACTGGACTCGGAGAAATCGTTTGCAGCCGACGTGACCACTTCCAACATCCTTGTTGCAGACATCGGCTCCACACTCAACAAAGTGTCGGACCTCGACGTGACGACCTTCAGCAAGGCGACCGACGCGCTGAAGACCGTCGACTCTGCGCTGGCCTTCATCAGTGGTGAGCGTGCGCGCCTGGGCGCGCTGCAATCGCGGTTTGAGACCAGCATTGCCAATTTGCAGGTCACTTCCGAGAACCTGTCGGCATCGCGTTCACGCATCATGGACGCCGACTTCGCCATGGAGACCGCCAATCTCTCGCGTGCCCAAATCCTGCAGCAGGCCGGCACCGCCATGGTGGCCCAGGCGAACCAGTTGCCACAGGGTGTGCTGGCGCTGCTGCAGCGCTGACGCATACGGTCGCAGGATAAGGCGACAGCGGTGGGCGGCGCACCATTGCGAGCGGCTGCGCCGGGTATTCAAGAGTGAAAGGCCCCAAGGGGCCTTTTTTTTGTTTACGCCATGCGCTTGAGCCAGGCACCCGGCCAGTGCGTGATGTTAGCGGTCAGCTCACTCTCGCAAAATGGCCATGCCGGTTGCTCGATCACAAACTCGGGGTGGGTGGCAGCAAAATC
>JANOCN010000240.1:0-3356 GCA_031412185.1 Betaproteobacteria bacterium
CTGGTGGATGATGGTGTCCGCCTGGCCGGTGCACGGCGCTTGGCGCTGGAGAAACAAGCACAACTAGCCGGTATCACGGTCCCAGACGCTCTGCTGGCCCAGGTTGAGGCTCTGGCCGCATGAGGTCGGCACCACACCATAAAGACCCAGAACCTATCCGCGAATAAGATGTTGCCTATGCGCAAAACCCTTGCCGAACTTCGTTCCCGCCGCTGGTTTGCCGACCAGGGCATGCGCGGGTTTTCCCATCGCCAGCGCATGCAACAACAAGGTGTGCGCCGCGAAGACGTGATGGAGCGGCCGATGGTGGCCATCATCAACACCTGGAGCGACCTGTCGCCCTGCCACGCCCATTTGCGCGAACGCGCCGAAGCCGTTAAACGTGGCATTTTGCTGGCCGGTGGGTTCCCGGTGGAGCTTCCGGCCATGAGCCTGGGCGAGGTGATGGTCAAACCCACCACCATGCTGTACCGCAACTTCCTGGCGATGGAAGTGGAAGAATTGCTGCGCAGCCTGCCGAGTGACGGTGTGGTGTTGCTGGCCGGGTGCGACAAGACCACGCCCGGCACAGTGATGGGAGCGGTCAGCATGGACATCCCCACCATCTTTTGCCCGGCCGGACCCATGCTGAACGACCGTTACGTCAAAGACGGGGTGTCGCGCACCGTGGGCGCAGGCACCCACACCCGGGTGTTCTGGGACGAATACCAGGCCGGCCAAGTGAGCGCCGCCGAAATACGGCACCTGGAGTCGCGCATGACGCGTGCGCCCGGCACCTGCAACACCATGGGCACGGCCTCCACCATGACCAGCATTGTGGAGGCCCTCGGGTTGACGCTGCCAGGCGCGAGCTCGATCCCGGCCATGGACTCAGCCCACACCCGCATGGCCACCGACTGCGGCGAGCGTATCGTGGCCATGGTGTGGGAGGACCTGAAACCTTCGCGCCTGCTGACGCGCGGGAGTTTCCACAACGCGCTGGCGACCCAAATGGCGCTGGGTGGCTCCACCAACGCTGCCGTACACATCATCGCGATGGCCGGGCGGGCCGGCATCCGGCTCACCCTGGACGACCTGGATGCGATGGGGCGCAGGGTTCCCGTGCTGGCCAACCTGTTCCCCAGCGGGGACCGGCTGATGGAAGACTTTTATTACGCAGGGGGCCTGCCGGCGTTGATGCAGGTCATCCAGGCCGAGTTGTCCCTCGCGGAGATGACGGCCAACGGGCGTACCCTGGGGGAGAATCTGGCCAGTGCGACCGTGCTTGACGCGGAGGTGATCCGGCCCCTCGCGCGCCCGGTCAGCAGCGCCGGAGCGCTGGCGGTGCTCAAGGGCAACCTGGCCCCGTTTGGTGCCGTGATCAAACCCAGCGCCGCGACTGCAAAACTGATGCAACACACCGGCCGCGCGCTGGTATTCGACAGCCAGCCAGAGATGCTGGCTGCGATGGCCGATGCATCACTGGACTGCGACGAAAACACGGTGCTGGTGTTGCGCAACGCAGGTCCGGTGGGCGCTCCCGGCATGCCCGAATGGGGCAACCTGCCACTGCCGAAGAAGCTTCTCAAAGCCGGTGTACGCGACATGCTGCGCCTGAGCGACGCGCGCATGAGCGGTACCCACTACGGCACCTGTGTGTTGCACATTTCGCCCGAGAGCGCGGTGGGCGGGCCGTTGGCGCTGGTGCGCACGGGTGACACGATCGAGCTCGATGTAGCCGGACGCAGGCTGCACCTGCATGTGGCCGAAGACGAGTTGGTGCGCCGCCGCGCGGCATGGACGGCACCCTCTCAACCCTTTGAGCGCGGCTTCACCCGGCTGTACCAGCAACATGTGACGCAGGCCCACGAAGGCTGCGACTTCGACTTTCTACAGGGTACGCAGCCCACGCCCGAACCGGTTATCTTTTGACGCCCCCACGACACCCATGAACAATCCATTTCAAAGCCTGCTGGCACGCACCGACCTACCTGCTGGTTACCCGGTTGGCACCTTCGTCATGTCCGCGTCCCCGCTGGTCGCGGAAGCGATGGGCTGCGCCGGCTTCGACTGGGCCGTGATCGACATGGAGCACACCCCGCTTGATCTCGGCAGCCTTGTGCACCTGTTGCAGGCGGTGGCCGGCACCTCTATGTTGCCGGTGACACGGATCCCGTGGAACGACACGGTGATGGTGAAGCGACTGCTGGACGCCGGTGCGCAGACGATCCTGTTTCCGTTCGTTCAGAACGCCGACGAAGCCAGACGCGCCGTAGCCGCCTGCAAGTACCCGCCCACCGGTGTGCGCGGTATGGCGGCGATGAGCCGGGGATCGCGTTTTGGCACCGTCAAGGACTACTTCAAGGTTGCCAATAAGGGCGTGTCGGTGATCGTGCAGATCGAGACTCCGCAGGCGATGGACCAGCTTGAAGAAATTGCGCAGGTGCCGGGTGTGGACTCTATCTTCATTGGCCCAGGGGACCTCAGCGGTGCCATGGGCCATGT
Source organism: Betaproteobacteria bacterium (assembly GCA_031412185.1). Lineage (GTDB taxonomy): Bacteria > Pseudomonadota > Gammaproteobacteria > Burkholderiales > Burkholderiaceae_C > CAISIP01. The sequence continues at coordinate 2,485 of JANOCN010000240.1, forward strand.
AGGCGACCTGCTCAACCCAGCCGTAGTGGAGGTGATGGCGCAAAGCGTGAAGCGGTGCCACGCGGTGGGCAAACCGGTAGGTACGGTGGGCGGTACCACCGACGCCGTGGCGATGTACCGTAAGGCCGGGTTTGACTACATCGGCGTAGCCTCCGACCTGGGTTTGATGATGCGCACCTGCGCCGCCACCCTGTCGACGATTCGCTCGATGGACATCAGGAACCATGCCCAAGGTTACTGACCCGCTGCGCCACAGCCAGGGCTGAATCCCATGCAAAAAATCCGCTACGGCATCATCGGCTGCGGCAGCATGGGCTGTGAGCACATAGAAAATATCAAGGCCCTGGACGCCACCGAAGTGACGGCCATCGCCGACCCGCACGCGCCCAGTCGCCAGGCGGCGCTGGCCCTGATTCCCGGGCAGCCCGAGGTGTTCGAGAGTTATCGGGAGCTGTTGGACAGCGGCCTGTGCGACGCGCTGGTCATCGCGACTCCCAATCACACCCATATCGATGTATTGCGAGACGCGCTCGCGAGCGACGCGCACATCCTGATCGAGAAGCCGTTGTGCACGCGGGTCGAAGACTGCGCCGAGATGGTCCAGCAGGCCTTGGGCCGGGTGCCCATCGTGTGGGTAGCGCAGGAATACCGCTATATGCCGCCAGTGGCCGAGATGCTGCGCATGACCCACGCTGGGGCGGTAGGCCGGGTGCAGCAGGTGGCGATCAGGGAACACCGCGAGCCGTTTTATCCCAAAGTGGACGACTGGAACCGCTTCAGTGCGAATACCGGCGGCACACTGGTCGAGAAGTGCTGCCACTACTTCAACCTGATGGATTTTGCGCTGCAGGAGCGCCCGCTGTCGGTGTTCG
>JANOCN010000241.1:0-6710 GCA_031412185.1 Betaproteobacteria bacterium
CTGGCCGAGTTTTTGAGCGATCCGCGGGTGGTGGAAATACCGCGCTTGTTGTGGATGCTGATCCTGCACGGCATTGTGTTGCGCGTGCGGCCAGCCAAATCGGCTGCCAAGTATGCAAGTGTCTGGACCAAGGAAGGCTCGCCGCTCAAGGTCTGGACCGAAAAGCAGGCTCTGCTGTTGCAGGGATGGCTCGGGCAGCGTTCGCACCAGGTGCAGGTGCGCTACGCGATGCGTTATGGCCAGACCTCGATTGCCTCGCAACTGGATGCACTCAAGTCCGAAGGCGTCACGCGCGTGCTGGTGTTGCCTGCGTATCCGCAATACTCGGCCACCACCACCGCCAGCGTTTTTGATGCAGTCTACGCTTGGGCGCGCACCACACGGCGCATTCCCGAACTGCGTTTCGTCAACCACTACCACGATGAGCCGCTCTATATAGAGGCACTGGCCAAACGCATCCGCAAACACTGGCAGGACAACGGGCGCGGTGAGCAACTGGTGATGAGTTTTCACGGCGTGCCGCAACGCACGTTGCAATTGGGCGACCCCTACCACTGCGAGTGTTTCAAGACCGCGCGCCTGCTGGCAGACCGGCTCGGACTGAAAAAGGAGCAGTTCAAGGTCACTTTTCAGTCGCGCCTTGGCCGGGCCAAATGGCTGGAGCCCTACACCGAACCTGCGCTGATTGCGCTGGCCCAGTCAGGGGTCACGCGGGTTGACGTGGTATGCCCTGGTTTTACCAGCGATTGCCTGGAAACCCTGGAAGAAATTGCCATCGAAGGCAGGCATGCATTTCTTAGCGCGGGCGGCAAGGAGTTCAGCTATATCCCATGCCTCAATGACCAGCCGGAATGGATCAGTGCTTTGTGTTCGGTGGCGCAGCAGCACATGGGTGGGTGGCCCACGCAACTGGCGCCAGAGCCGGTGCTGCAGGAGCAAACCCGGCAACGCGCAATCGCCCTGGGAGCCAGCCAGTAGTGAATCATACCCAAACCCAGCGGTTCGGCTACAACCCGGCCGCCTGCTTGAAATAACGCACACGCTCGGCATCCGCCGGGTGCGAGGCGAAGGCAATACCTGGCCACGAGGCTGCTCCTGCCGCTTCAGGTTTGCTCTGGCCATCGACGATCTTTTTCTCTGCGAGCTTGTCAAACAGCGTGAGCATTACCGCAGGCGAAATTCGGGCCGCCTTTAGCAGACGCACCGCCTCGGCATCGGCCTCGCGTTCGGCCTGGCGCGAATAACTGGCCTGGCCGAGCAATACCGGCGCGCCGGCCAACACCGTGCTGAAATCGCCCAGCACCAGCGCCGACAATCCACCCAGTACCGTCACCTGCACCAGCATGCGCAAACCATGGCGGTGCCGCAGATGGCCGATTTCGTGCGCCAGCACCGCCACCAGCACCTGGTCATCACGCCCCACCAGCTCAACCAGTTGATCCGTCAAGACCAGTACACCACCTGGCAAGGCCAGCGCGTTGGGGCCGATGCGGCTGTCGCGAAACAGCAACTGCCAGGCCGGAACGCTCCCCGCAGGTGCCGCCGCCAGAACCTGCGCCAACACGCTGCGCAAACGCTCCTGTTCGCCAGCAGGCAACTTGCTCGGGCGCATCAGGTGGTCGTCCAGTACCGTCAGCGAAGCGCGCCCCAAAGACGCATCCACACCCAAGGGCGTGGCGGCAACCACGGCGCGCGACAGCACCGGCAGGCCCCACTGCTGCATGGCCACGGCCAGCACTACCAGCAACAACACGCTCGCACCAACCCAACGCCAACTTTGCTGCAGGCGCACCACCAGTGGCTGCTGTTGGCCGCTGGCCTTGGTCCAGGCATCCCACGCTGCAGCGTCGTCGCTTTGCACTGAGCCACCGCCCTTGAAGTGCGCCACCCGGATGCCGTGGCGGGTACGCTCGGGCCACACCACGTCGCGCCGGTCCAGCGCCAGATCGGTACCGGCACCGGTAAGGCGCAACAGCTGGCCTTGCAGCTGCAGCGTTACCGGCTGGGCACGGGTGTTGATACCGTCAAAGTAATTGGCAGGCAGGGTGGGCACTTGTTCCAGCAACATGCAACGCTACAAACCAATGTCCAGGCCGAACAGGTCCCCGGCAGCGTCGCCTGCCGCATCGCCCTCCACGGCACGCGCGTGGTTGACCAGGTCCTCGGGGCTCTCACGCGTCAGCACGGTGACTGCCTCCAGCCGCATCCGCGCCAGCGCCACTGCCGCAAACGGCCAATACAGTCCCAGCGTCAAAATGATGAGCAGCCAGTTCTTCAGGGTGAGCGAGAGCAGCGGCCTGAAGCGCAGAACGCTTACGAAACGCAGCGATGGGTTGCGGGTGCCGGTCCACACCAGGTTTTGCAGGCGCGAGGTCACATAGGGTTTGATCGCGGCGAAGATGCAGAAAGTCAGCAAAAGGGGAATCGTTGCCATCAATGAGTTTGTCAGAGAACCAGGGCTGGGTCGGTGATCGTCCATGGAGAAATAGACGGAAGGAAATACCACGGCCAGGAACAGTGCCGAAAGCAGCAGGCAACTGCCGATGACCTTGAACAGCAACAGATAGAACGATCTCAGCGGTGGAGTGAACGTCGTCTGCAGCGAAGCAAACGCATAGTGGTTGTGCTGGTACTGCTTGAGTTTCCAGAATAGCCAGGGCAAGACCCCCACGAACGACAGCATCGACCCCAACGTCAAAAACACCTGCCAACCCGCAGGAGCCACCAGACCAAACACCAGGACCAGCACCGCTACTATGCCCGCCGCGGGCACCAGCACGGGGAGCGCAGTGCGGTAAGCATCGGCCAACGAACCCTTGAACGAAAAGCGCAGGCCACGCCAGCTGGTGTTGGCCAGCCGAAACTGCAGCGACGCCCTGAGCAGTGCAGGCGCGATTGCCGCCACGATGACCAGCGCTATCGCCCCCGCGACCGCCGAGAACTGGCCGGCTGCGGAGTACAGCACAAACAGCACCCCGATCAACAGGTAACCCTTGAACATCTGGCGCGGGTTGCCGTGAAAGCCCAGTGGCGAACCGCCCACCAGCGTATTGCCATGGAAGTAGCGCAGGCGGCGCGCCTTGGCCCATGGAAAATAGAGGCTCAAGGTCACCAGTATCAGCAGCAGGTTCACGATCCAGATACGGAAGTATTCGCTTCCGGAGCCGGTAAATTGAATTGACAACTGGTGCACTGGTGCCGCGCCTGTGCCTGTGCCTGTGCCTGGCTCCATCTGATTCATTATTTCCCGTTCGGGTTGGGTAGTTGGCGGCGCACGGCACCACCGAGCTCGAATAATAGTCCGCACCACCCACAACACAAAGCACTGGCAGCTCGGGTGTGCCACCATTGGCCCATGCTGCGCACGACCCTTCTTCCCCGCCACGTCCGTTATCTGGGGCTGGACTCTCTGCTGCATCCACACGGCCGCGCGCACCTGGGCGCGGCCCGCGCGCTGGTGCGGGTGCACGGGCTGTTGTATCTGGTGGCCGACGACGAACAGCACCTGGGCATGTTGGAGGAAGCCAGCCTCCCGGATACACCGGTGCAGCTATTGCGGCTGTTCGAGGGCGATCTGCCCCGGGACAAAGGCAAACGCAGACAAGCCAAACCTGACCTGGAAACCCTGGCCCTGTTACCCGCCCTGCCCGGCTGCCCGCACGGCGCTTTGCTGGCATTTGGCTCGGGGTCCCGACCGAATCGCCAGGTCGGCGTGTTGCTTGCGCTGGACGCGCGCGGTGCGGTTACGGGGCGCATGACACACATCGACCTGTCGGGCCTGTACGGGCCGCTGCATACGCTGTTTCCCGATCTCAATATAGAAGGCGCGTTCCTGGCCAGTGGTGAGCTGCGCCTGCTGCAGCGTGGCAACCAGGGCGATGCACGCAACGCCTGCATCAGTTTTGACTGGAACCAGGTGGCACCGTGGCTGGCGGGGCGGCGACCAGAACCACCCGCCGCCAAGTCCGTGGTGGCGGTGGAACTCGGTGCCGCCGCTGGTGTACCCCTGGGCCTGACCGACGGTGCCGCGCTGCCCGGCGGCTCCTGGGTTTTTTGTGCAGTGGCGGAAAACACTACCAGCAGTTTCGAGGATGGCTCCTGTGCCGCATCAGTAGTAGGTGTCGTCGGGCCGGATGGCCAACTGCGCCAGCTCCATTACCTGCACGGCGCCCCCAAAGTCGAAGGTATCGCTGTGCGGCCCGAGGGCGACGCGCTGGTGTTGACTCTGGTCACCGACGCCGACGACCCGGCCGTCGCATCGCAGCTGCTGGAGGTGCGAATGCCCCATGCGTGACACCTTTCCCTACCAGCTGCTCGCCGATGCGGTACTGGCCTTGCACGTCGCTGTGGTGCTATTCGTGGTGGGTGGTGTGGTGCTGGTGGTCGCGGGTAACTGGCGCGGTTGGCGCTGGGTTAATGCCTTGTGGTTCCGGCTAGCCCATCTGGCCGCCATCGCCGTAGTGGTGGCGCAGTCGTGGCTGGGTATCACCTGCCCGTTGACCACGCTGGAGATGTGGCTGCGCGCCCAGGCCCGTACCAGCACCTACAGCGGTGGTTTCATTGAGCACTGGCTGCAGCGGCTGCTGTATTACGAAGCCCCAGGGTGGCTGTTTGCGCTGGTGTACACACTCTTTGGTCTGTTGGTCGTGGCCACCTGGTGGCGGTACCCACCGGAGCGTTCGCCGCGCAGCTGAGGTGCGCTGAGCCAGACCACCCGCCGCTTGGCCAAACCGCGAACCGGCCGGGACTCAGCGGTGGTCGGTGCTGGTCAGTGGTGGTGGCCGTGTTCGCCGTGTACGTGGCCGTGTTCGATTTCCACAGCGGTGGCTGCGCGCACCCCGATGACCGTTGCGTTCAGGCGCAGTGCCTTCCCCGCAAACGGATGGTTGCCGTCCAGCAAGACCTTGTCGCCCTTGATTTTCACCACCGTAAAGGCGCGCGCCTGGCCACTTTCGTCGCGGCCCTGAAGGCGCCCACCTACCTTCACACCGGGCGGAAACTGGCTTTTTGGAATGGTCTGCACAAGGCTCTCGTCACGCAGACCAAACGCGTCCTCGGGCGGTAGCTCCAGCGTGGTCTGGTACCCGGTGGTTTGCCCCTGCAGTGCCTGCTCGAGCTTGGGGAAGGTGTTGCCGTACCCGCCATGCAGGTAGACCATAGGCTCCTGGTTGTCGTCGAGCGGGACGCGGTTGGAATCGGTTAATTTGTAGCGCAAGGTCACGGCGCAGTCTTTTTCGATTTTCATGGGTCAGTTTGTACCATGGTCGGCACCCCTGAATTCTGCGGTGAGCAACACGCGGTAGTGTCGGCAGGCGAAGTACAAAGCAATGGCCGACAGCACGTGCCAGGCCGCATGGCCCTGAAGCCAGCTACCGGGCTCGCAGTAAATGCGCGTCACATCGGCCAGAGATGCTGCCTGCGCCACACACAGCAGCACCAGACCAACCGCAAAATTGCCCAGCGGCACAGGGTGTAGCCTGCGCGCCATGGCTTCAGATAGCACAATCGCCAGCGTGGCTGCAGCAATGATGAACTGGAATTTGAGTTCTGCCAGATACATCAAATGCACCAGCAGCAGACCTGCCGCGCACAGGGCTACAAATACCGCTTTTTGCCGGTCACGCGCAACCCAACCCAGGCGGCGCAGGTTGATGGCCAGCATCCAGAATACCAGCAGGTACATGCCCAAGAAATCGAACACCTGGGTCAGGAAGTTGTTGCTGGCGTGGTAGACCAGCGAGAACACACCCATCAGCAACATAGCCGGCCCCAACCAGCGCAACTCGAAGTGCGCTGCACGCCGGTTTTGCCACCCGATCACCAAACCCAGCACCAGGTAGGCCAGGTTGCTCCAGGTATTGGCCGGTTCGCTGATCCAGCCACACAGCGTCGCCTCGCACCACTTGATGTTGGGCGCCCCCAAGACCACGGCCGCTTCGTGCCACGGGCACATGTCGGGGTGGGGGTTGGGGTACATGGACTATTCCTTCGAGGTGGTGCGTTGGTGCGTTGCATCGTATCCGTTGATTTGGGCGCTCAGTTCCAGGGATGCTTGCACTGCAGCAGGCCCTTCGGACGGCGACTTCACGCGCCTGGCCACGCGCATCCGCGAAGCTGGCCTGGTGGTTTATGGCTTTGGCGAGCATCACACCGCACCGGCGCGCGTTAGGGCGGTGCGGCATTTTTTTACACATAGCCAAACGCGAAGGTCTCTCCCAATAGTGGGCTCGAACGGGGAGCGTCACGACAGTTGGTATCAGTTGATAATCTAGCTGTGCCATAGCCAGGCTTGGAGCATGGCAAACTTGCAATCTGGCCATTCGCCTGTTTTTGCTCACCGACCGCACCCCGTGTGCAAGGCGTACCTATGAGCATTCGTAACCTGGACCAACTTTTTGACCCGGCGTCGGTGGCGGTGTTCGGCGCCTCGCAGCGCGCCGCCAGCGTGGGCGGAACGGTGTGGACCCAATTGCGTGCAGGAGGGTTCAAAGGCCCGCTGTATGCCGTCAACCCGAAGTACCACGAATTGGGCGGCCAGCCGGTTTACGCGCGCGCAGCCGATTTGCCGACAGTTCCAGAACTGGCCGTCATCTGCACACCGCCCGCCGTGGTGGCCGACTTGATCACGGAACTGGGCGCGCTCGGCACGCGTGCTGCGGTGGTGCTGACGGCCGGGCTGGACGCGGCGCAGAAGCAGGCCATGCTGGCGG
>JANOCN010000242.1:0-2526 GCA_031412185.1 Betaproteobacteria bacterium
ATCAAGGAGAAGGCCGCGCTGTACGCCGCCTACATTCCGCTCTTTTTGGAAGGGGGAATATTCATCCCCACGGCACGCGAATACAAACTTGGCGATGACATATATGTATTGCTGTCGCTGCCTGAAGACCCGCAACGTTATCCGGTGGCCGGCAAAGTGGCGTGGGTGACCCCGGCCAAAGCCGCAGGCAGCAGAACACAGGGAGTCGGAATCCAGTTTCCCAAAGACGAAAAGTCAAAACAGCTGAAGCTGAAAATCGAAGAAATATTGGGCTCGGCGCTCGCATCCGACCGGCCTACGCAGACCATCTGAGGTTGTTGCCCAACGACTTGCTCAAGCTCGCCTTGTCGGCATTTTTGTCTTGTGCCCATGTATACCGATTCGCATTGTCACCTGACATTTCCTGAGCTTGCCGCCGATCTGCCGCGTATCCGGCACGCCATGGCCCAAGCGCAGGTTGACCGGGCTCTGTGCATTTGCACGACGCTGGAGGAGTTTGCGGCAGTGCATTTGCTGGCCTGTAGTTATGACAACTTTTGGGCGACTGTTGGCGTACACCCGGACAATCAGGGTATTGCAGAGCCTACCCTCGACGATCTGCTGGAGCGCGGACGGCTGCCCCGCGTGGTAGGTATTGGAGAAACCGGGCTGGACTACTACCGGCTCGGTGACCGCACGCTGGAGGACATGGCTTGGCAACGGGAGCGATACCGGATACACATCCGGGCTGCGCGCGCGCTGGCCCTACCCCTGGTGGTCCACACGCGCAGCGCAGCCGACGACACCCTGAACATCCTGCGGGAGGAGGGCGGAGCAGGGCAGGATAGCCAGGCAACGGGTGTTTTTCACTGCTTTACCGAAAGCCTCGACGTTGCGCGGGCCGTGCTGGACCTGGGGTTTTTTATCTCGTTCTCAGGAATCGTCACGTTCAAGAACGCGCAGGCATTGCGCGACGTTGCCGCATTCGTTCCGATGGACCGCCTGCTCATAGAGACAGACAGCCCCTATCTGGCACCAGTTCCGCACCGCGGCAAAACCAACAACCCGTCTTTTGTTCCCTTCGTTGCGCAGCAGATCGCAGAAGTCAAGCGTTGCGATGTGTACGAGATTGCGGAGGTCACCAGCAACAATTTCGAGCGGCTTTTCACCAAGGTAAAACCATGAACGAGAACATATCGCTAGTGAAAACTATATGTGCATATTCAATAAATTACTTTAGAAAAGTCTTTTATCTGGTTGTTTTAGTTGGATATGGTGTCTGCAGTGCCGGATCGTACGAAGACTTTTTTGCCGCCGTGAAGGCTGACGATAGTGCCGCTGTTTCGGCACTGCTGAGGCGTGGCTTTGATGGCAATACCCGCGATCCCCAAGGCCTGACCGGACTGCATGTGGCGTCGCGTGAAAAGTCACTGAACGTGGCGTCTGCTTTGCTTGGTTGGGGCAAAATCAACGTTGAGTTGCGCACGAGCACCGATGAGAGTCCGCTCATGTTTGCAGCCTTGAATGGTCTGCTCGACTTGTCCAAGGCGCTAATCGCGAAGGGGGCGGACGTCAATAAGCCCGGATGGACCCCGCTGCATTACGCCTCCACCCGGGGTCATTTGCCCGTGATGTCCCTGCTGCTGGACAACTATGCCTATATAGACGCCAGTTCACCAAATAACACCACACCGCTCATGATGGCGGCGTTTTATGGCACGCCATCTGCAGTGAAATTGCTGCTCGAAGCCGGCGCGGACCCGTTGATAAAGAACGATCAGGGCTTGTCAGCGATTGACTTCGCGCATAAGAACAGCCGCGCGGATTCCGCCGAAATCATTGCCGCATTTGTACGTGCCAGGCAGCCAAAGGGTAAATGGTGACTTGCGCAATCCCAGGCAGGTTTACAGCGGATTCAGGCGAACGGCGTGTTCTTTTCGAGAAACATTGCCTCAATAATTTAATACGATGTATATTATGTAAAGTCTTAGCGGCAGATTGTGCGGGTTGCCGCGCTACGTCACGATACCGAGAACATCACCGTGGGCACACTGAGATCCGAAAAGGATGCGCCGAGAGCTATCTCGCCTTCACCGTGCAGCACACACTCCTCGCGCCGCAACAACAAATCGGCACCGCCGCCGGAGAAGCGGACCCAGCTGCCGTAGGTGCTGACGTCTACCAGCAAGATGCTGCCATTGCGCCAGTCGATTCTGGCGTGCGCCCTGGAGACGCGCGGGTCGTTGACGACGAACTCTGCCTGATTGACCCGACCAATGTGAATTGGCAATTGCGACGAACGAAACCGTTTGCGAATGTCTAGCCAAACCAGTTCGATCTCGCCGCCGAGCACTGCCTTTTCCAGTTGATCATGCTGGGAATCCAGAGAAGCCTGCATGGTCAGAAAATCGCTGGTCAGATTTTCGTGCCATTCCACCTGAAACACCACGCATGGCTCCGCCCTGCCCCGTATCGTGATGGGACCCAAGGGACGAAACCGTACGCCGTCTGACTCGACCGCTTGCTCAAGCGACGATGCGTTTGCCC
>JANOCN010000243.1:0-2359 GCA_031412185.1 Betaproteobacteria bacterium
CGCCGGCCACCACGGCCAGGGCCGGAAACGTTTGAGATCACAGTTTGTGATCTCAAAGAATCCCACTCCTCGGGCGAGAGCTGGAACATGAAATCGACTGGAAACCGCTGGGCATTGCGCTTGACCGCCTGCACCACGGCGCGGGTCTCCACGCCGTAGAGCTGGGCCAGGTCGGCATCCAGCATCACGCGCTGGCCGCGCAAGGACAGGATGCGGCTTTGAATCAGCGGCTGCAGTGGAGCGGCCATCACCGGGCCTCTGCGGCCAGCAGGCCATCGAGCATCTGCATGACCACTTGCTGCTTGGCGCGCGGCAGCGTGGCGATCTGCTGGGAAGTTGTTCAAACAGTCGAAGCCTCTTTTCGCAAGGGTCACCTATTGGATTCTGACGAAGCACAGAGCCGACCATCTGCTTACCGATACGACACATCCGCATTTTCAGCCTCGCCACCCGACTGTCCATCTTTTCCCAATGACATCAGATCAAAATCACCGTTACTGCCAGGAGATCGAAAAACGTAGGGCCTGCCCCATGGGTCCTTGGGGATGGACTTTTGCAAATAGGGCCCTAGCCATCTCGACTCATCGCCTGGTTTGACTACCAACGCGTTCAGGCCTTTGTCCGTGCCTGGGTAGTGGCCGGTGTCCAAGCGGTACGCGTCCAGCGCTTTGGCAAAGGCCTCAATCTGTGCCCGGGCCGCGCCCTGTTCTGATTTACCAAGCTGTGCAAAGTAGCGTGGTCCAACATAGGCCGCCAACAATCCAATAATCACCATGACCACCAGCAACTCCAACAACGTGAAGCCCTGGTGCCCCCTGGAGCGAAGGCTCCCACGCATGGTTGATAGGGTGCATGTATGGGCAAAACGCCTTTGAATCATGTGAGGGTCTTGGTGGGCAGTTGCGTAACGCGCTGATATTACGCCCAAGCCACAGCGACGACGGCAATGCCAGATAGAATTTGTCGAACAAGGAAGCCCGCGCAAACCCGTGAGCTACTGGTCATTTTCACCGGCCACCCGACTTGATGAACCCCTGGAATACTCCCTTCAGACGCTGGCCTCTCTACCACCATGTGCTGCTCGCAAGCCTGCTCGTGGTAGTCGTGCTCGGCTTGGGCCGCTGGTGGTTGTTGCAAGCACAGGGCTCGTTTTCCACCGGGCAGCAATATTTACATGCCATCCAAGGCGAGCGCGATGCCGCACAAGGGAACAAGCCAAGTAGCGCGTGGCGCGACCCAACCCACGTGTTGCCCAGCGCCTCGCGCGCTGAAGACGTCGTGCGCGACATCGCCAAGTTTGCACAGTCCGCAGGTGTGCGCATCGCGTCTCTTGCCGTTGCGCCACAAGCGGCATCGGCCAGCGAGGTCGGCAAAGTAGAGTTCACCCTCGTCGCAATCGCCGAGTACCAGGCCACCAAAGCTTGGCTGGCAGAGCTGCTGGCCCGCTATCCTGCGTTAGGCATCCACGATTTAGCGATGCGCCCCCAGCCCAGCAACTCTTTGGTTCAAGATATTCAGTTGAGCTTGACGCTTTTTGTCAAGGACTGACATGGTTGGCCGCTACCGTATCTACGTGCTGCTTTGTTTGGCCGCGTTGCTAGTGTGGGCGAACACCCGGGCACCTGGCACCTCCGAAGTTGTCGGACCCACAGAACGAAGTGCTTCCCTCGTTTCGGCAGGCACTGGCAGACAGCAAAGCCATGGCCAGGATGTGTTTCCAGCCGGACAGCCGCGCGCATTACTTGAACCCGCCGAACGCGACCCTTTTGCCACCCTGGTGCCCAAGCCTGATGTAGCCGCATTGCAGTTACCAATTCCACCAGCGCCACAGATAGCGGTAACGCAGCGCCCCGCACCACCGCCGCTTGACATGCGGTTCACCGGCCGCATGACCGCGCCAGACGGCACGCAGATAGTTTTTGTGGCCTTTGGCGACATGAATCTCTCTATCACCGCAGGGCAAACCTTGCCCAACGGTTATCGCGTGGATGCCATCGGTGAGCGATTAGTGGAGCTTAGCTATCCGCCATTGAGCACCACCGCACGGCTGGACTTGCCTGAGTCACCCAAATACGAAATCCGATGACCTTATTCAGATCGTATTGGGCTCGCGCTGCCGGCATTCTTGTTGTTCTATTGCTGGCAGGGTGCGCGCAGCAGTTGATCCGCGACGAAGCCACGGCAAAGCTGCGTGAGGGTAATTTTGAAGCAGCCGTTCAAGTCCTACAAAATGGCGTGGCCCGGTATCCCGAGAGCCCAACCTTGCGTGCCGGCTTGGTGGCAGCACGCAGCGAAGCGGTAGCCAGGATGGTGGCCGAGGTTTCCCAATTTCGCGCACAAGGCCGTTTTGACGATGCAG
>JANOCN010000244.1:0-8849 GCA_031412185.1 Betaproteobacteria bacterium
ACCAGCGACAACCCGCGCAACGAAGACCCGCTGCACATCATGGGGCAGATCATGCCTGCGCTACTGGGCCATCCGCATGCCGTCCAGCAGGTGGACCGCGGCATGGCGATTGACCAGGCGCTACAGTGCGCAGCGCCAGCCGATGTGGTGCTGGTAGCGGGCAAAGGCCACGAGACGTACCAGGAAGTGGCCGGCCTGCGCTTGCCGTTTTCAGATCTCGCGCGGGTAGAACTGGCACTGTTGCATTGGCAGCCGCTCATGCCCGCGCAGGGGGTAGCCGCATGACAGCCGCAGCAGATCCCATGATGACCCTCCGGCAAGTGGCGGCATGGCTTCCAGGCAGCCTGCCAGTGGGCGACCCGAACACCACTGTCACACGGGTACACACCGACACCCGCAGCCTGCAGCCGGGCGACCTGTTTGTGGCGCTCCAGGGCGAGCGCTATGACGCCAACCAGTTTCTTGCGCAGGCCAAAAGCAATGGGGCTGCGGCGGCCGTGTGCCATCTGGCTGCCGACCTGGCCGGTGCCGGCCTGCCCGGGATAAAGGTCGTCAACAGCAAATCGGCTCTGGGCACCCTGGCTACTGCATGGCGTAGCCAATTCACGTTGCCGCTCATAGGCGTGACCGGCTCCAACGGCAAGACCACCGTGACGCAGATGCTGGCCGCCATCCTGCGTGCCTGGAAACCATCCGCCACGCTAGCCACACAGGGCAACCTCAACAACGATATCGGTGTACCGCTGACCCTGCTGCGCCTGCGTGCAGAACACCAGGCAGCCGTGGTTGAACTGGGCATGAACCACCCCGGTGAAATCGCGGTTTTGGCGGTGATGGCCCAACCCACTGTGGTGCTGGTCAACAACGCCCAGCGGGAACACCTCGAATTCATGTCTACGGTAGATGCGGTCGCGCACGAGAACGGCGCGGCCATCACGCAATTGCCACCTGATGGCGTGGCAGTTTTCCCGCACGGCGACCCGTTCACGGACCTCTGGCGCACCCTGGCGGGCACGCGCACGCAATGGACTTTTGACACTGCTGGGACTGCTGGCACTGCGCACCCTGCTGGCAGCAACCCGGCAGTTACCGGCCGACTGGCGGATGTGGTGTGCGCCGCGCCGCGCTGGGTGGATGGTGCATGGCACCTGCTCGTCAGCGCACCGGGCGGGCCTTTCACTGTGGTGGTGCCCGCTGCCGGGCGGCACAACGTACACAACGCGCTGGCAGCGGTCACCTGTGCGCTGGCAGCGGGTGTGCCGCAGGCGGCCATCACGCGCGGCATGGCGGGCTTCGAGCCGGTCCAGGGCCGCTCGCGCATCGTACCGGTGCTGGTCGGTGGCAGGCCGATCACGCTGGTGGACGACAGCTACAACGCCAATCCTGACTCGGTACTGGCTGCGCTGGACCTGCTGGCGAGCCTGCCGGCACCGCGCCTGATGGTGCTGGGCGACATGGGTGAGGTCGGGGATCAGGGGGCACTGTTCCACCGCCAGGCTGGCGAGTATGCACACGCACTGGGGATTGAGACCCTGTTCACGCTCGGCGAGCTGTGTGCCACTGCAACTACCGCGCATCCCCGCACCCGCCATTTTGCCGATATGCAAAGCCTGATTGGTGCAGTGCTTGGCGCGCTGGATCAGTCGTGCAGCGTACTGGTGAAAGGCTCGCGCTTCATGAAGATGGAACGCGTGGTGCAAGCCGTCACGGCCAGCGCGCAGCAGGCGCAGAAACAGGCACAGGCTCCTGGCACCATTGCACGGGAGGCACCATGCTGCTGAGTCTGGCCCAATGGCTTCAGACGCTGTCGCCCGAGTTCGGCTTTTTCAGGGTGTTCCAGTACCTGACGCTGCGTGCTGTGCTGGCGGCGCTGACCGCGTTGCTGATCGGGCTGATCGCCGGGCCGTCTGTCATTCGCTACCTGACCCGCCTCAAGATCGGGCAACCGGTGCGCGGGTATGGCATGGAGACCCATCTGAGCAAAAGCGGCACCCCCACCATGGGCGGCGTGCTGATCCTGCTGTGTATCAGCGTGTCGACCCTGTTGTGGTTTGACCTGTCGAACCGCTTCGTGTGGATCGTGCTGATGGTGACGCTGGGGTTCGGCGCCATCGGCTGGGTCGATGACTGGCGCAAGGTGGTGCACAAGGACCCAGAGGGCATGCGTTCGCGCGAGAAGTATTTCTGGCAGTCGCTGATCGGCCTGATAGCTGCGCTGTACCTGGTGTTCAGCATCTCGGAGAACTCCAACCTGCGGGTGCTGGAGCTGTTCTTCAAATGGGTGCAGTCCGGCTTCGATTTGAGCCTGCCGCCCAAGGCCGGCCTGTTGTTGCCGTTTTTCAAAGAGGTCAGTTATCCGCTGGGTGTGCTCGGGTTTGTTGTGCTTACCTATCTGGTGATCGTCGGGTCGAGCAACGCCGTCAACCTGACCGACGGACTGGACGGCCTGGCCATCATGCCGGTGGTGATGGTGGGCTCGGCCCTGGGTGTGTTTGCGTACGTTACCGGCAGCGCCGTGTTTTCCAAGTACCTGCTGTTCCCGCATATCCCGGGCTCCGGGGAGCTGCTGATCTTCTGCTCGGCCATGGCCGGTGCGGGCCTCGCATTCCTGTGGTTCAACACCCATCCGGCGCAGGTATTCATGGGTGATGTCGGCGCGCTCGCGCTGGGTGGCGCACTGGGCACAATTGCAGTGATCGTGCGCCAGGAAATCGTACTGGCGATCATGGGAGGCGTGTTTGTCGCCGAGGCGGTATCGGTGATGCTGCAGGTCGGCTACTTCAAATACACGCGGCGCAAATTTGGCGAAGGCCGGCGTTTCTTCAAGATGGCACCGCTGCACCACCACTTCGAGAAAACCGGCTGGAAAGAGACGCAAGTCGTCGTGCGCTTCTGGATCATCACCATGCTGTTGTGTCTGGTGGGCCTGTCCACCCTGAAGCTGCGCTGACCGCCATGCGTACCAACACGCTGCATGACCAATCGGTACTGGTGCTGGGCCTGGGTGCGTCTGGCCTGGCGATGGCGCGCTGGTGTGTGCGCCAGGGTGCGCGGGTGACGGTCGCAGATACCCGCGCAGCGCCACCCCAGCTCAGCACATTGCAGGCGGAACTCCCCAGCGTATCTTTCGTTTGCGCGGCGCCCAATGCAGCCCTGTTGGTCCGAACAGGCGCACAGCTTGTGCTCAAGAGCCCCGGGCTGGCACCGGTTCAGGTGGCTGATATCGCTGCCGCTGCCCAGGCAGCAGGGTTGCGCATGTCGGGAGAGCTTGGTCTGTTTGCACAGGCGCTGGAAGACTTGCGCAGTACCAGCGCCTACCAGCCCAAGGTGCTTGCGGTGACCGGTACCAACGGCAAGACGACGGTTACTGCGCTGACCGGCCAACTGGTGCAACGCGCCGGCAAAACCGTGGCGGTAGCCGGCAATATCGGCCCGACACTGCTGGACACTCTGGCCGCTCGGCTTGATAGCGCCACGCTGCCCGAAGTCTGGGTGCTGGAGCTTTCCAGTTTCCAGCTGGCCGACCTCGAAACTGCGGGCCCGGCACGTTTCGAGCCCAGCGCCGCCTGTGTGCTCAATTTGACCCAGGACCACCTGGACTGGCACGGCAGCATGGCTGCGTACGCGCAGGCAAAGGCGCGGGTCTTCGGGGCACACACCTTGATGCTGCTCAACCGCGACGATGCCCAGGTGCTGGCCATGCTGCCAGCGCCGCCCAAGGGCCGCCCGACCAGGCCATACGTGTGTTTTGGTGCCGGTATGCCACAGCGACCCGGCGACTTCGGGCTCGAGCAAGTACACGGCATGACCTGGCTGGTACGCGCGCTGGAGCGGGACCCGACCGTCCGGCTGCGCAAGGGGCAGGAAATGGACGAACTGCATCTGCAGCGCCTGATGCCGGCCGAGGCCCTGCGAATCCGCGGCCGGCACAACGCCGTCAACGCGCTGGCTGCGCTGGCCTTGGCGGCTGCGGCTGGCTGCGCCTTGGCACCGGTGCTGTACGGCCTGCGTGAGTACCGGGGCGAACCTCACCGGGTGGAGTCGGTCGGTGTGGTCCAGGGCGTCGAATATTTCGACGACAGCAAGGGCACCAACGTAGGCGCTACCGTGGCGGCGCTCGGTGGGCTGGGGGTGGATCGAAAGCTGGTGCTGATTCTGGGAGGAGACGGCAAGGGCCAGGACTTCTCGCCGCTGTTGGCACCCGTGGCGCAGTTCGCCCGCGCAGTAGTACTGATCGGACGCGACGCAGCATTGGTCCGCAGCGCGCTGCTGTCCAGCGGCGTCGCGCTGCTGGATGCCCGCGACCTGCAGCATGCAGTGGCGCTGGCGGCGCAGCATGCCCGTACCGGCGACGCGGTGTTGTTGTCTCCTGCCTGCGCCAGCCTGGACATGTTTGACAACTACCTGCACCGCGCCCGCGTTTTCTGCGAGGCGGTGTCGGCTGTTGCACAGGAACATGGCGTGGTGCTGGAGGGCTCGGCATGACGGCGGCGTTTCAGCGGCTGGGTGCCTGGGTAACCAGCTTGTCGGGCCTGTCGTGGGCCACACCGGACCGCTTGCCGGTGCGACTGGGCGGTACGCGACGCACCGGCATATCTGCCGCGCCAATGCGGCTGGCCGGTTTCGACCAGGTGCTGGTGTGGGTTACCGTGGCTCTGCTGGCCTGGGGCCTGGTGATGGTGTACTCGGCCTCGATTGCAATGCCGGACAATCCCCGCTTTGCACGCTACACCAACACCCACTTTCTGATCCGTCATGCGATGTGGCTGGCGATCTCGTTTGTCGCCGCATTGATCGCATTCCAGATTCCGGTAGCGACCTGGGAGAAGTACGCGCCGTGGTTGTTTGTCGCTTCGCTGGCGCTGTTGATCGCTGTGCTGATTCCGGGGGTGGGCAAAGGTGTCAACGGTGCACGGCGCTGGCTGATGATTGGCCCGATGACGTTCCAGCCGTCCGAGCTCGCCAAGTTCGCGGTGTTGCTGTATGCAGCCGACTACATGGTGCGCAAGATGGAAGTCAAGGAGCGTTTCTTTCGCGCGGTGATGCCCATGGGCCTGGCTGTCGCCATCGTTGGCCTGCTGCTGCTGGCCGAGCCGGACATGGGTGCCTTCATGGTGATTGCCGTCATTGCGATGGGCATCCTGTTTCTGGGCGGTGTCAATGCCCGCATGTTCTTCCTGATCGCGGCGATTTTGCTGGTGGCATTTGGATTGATGATCGCGTTGTCGGAGTGGCGCCGGGAGCGCATTTTTGCGTACCTGGACCCGTGGAGCGAAAAGAACGCGATTGGCAAAGGTTACCAGCTGACGCACGCTTTGATTGCCATCGGGCGCGGCGAGATCTTTGGGGTTGGCCTGGGTGGCAGTGTCGAGAAGCTGCACTGGCTGCCCGAAGCCCACACCGATTTCCTGCTGGCCGTCATTGGCGAAGAGTTCGGGCTGGTCGGCGTACTGGTTGTAATCTGCCTGTTTCTCTGGTTGACCCGGCGCATGATCCACATCGGGCGCCAGGCGATTGCGCTGGACCGCGTTTTTGCCGGCCTGGTGGCGCAAGGAGTCGGTATCTGGATGGGTTTCCAGGCCTTCATCAATATGGGTGTGAATCTGGGTGCCCTGCCCACCAAAGGCCTGACCTTGCCACTGATGAGTTTTGGTGGCTCCGCGATTCTGGTCAATCTGGTCGCTATTGCCGTGGTGCTGCGCATAGACATCGAGAGCCGGCAACTGATGCATGGGGGGCGGTCATGAACTCTGCGGCAGAAGCGACGGCTGGAAGACGGGCGCTGGTGATGGCGGGTGGTACCGGTGGGCATATATTTCCGGGCCTGGCGGTGGCAAACGCATTGCGTGAACGCGGCTGGAGCGTATCGTGGCTCGGTGCGCGGGGCACCAGTTCTGCACCCAGCATGGAAAGCGAGCTGGTTCCCAAACAGGGTTTTGCGTTCGAAGCGCTCGACTTCTCGGGCGTACGTGGCAAAGGCCCGGTGACCCTGGCACTGCTGCCGCTCAGACTGCTGCGCGCCTTCTGGCAAAGTATCCAGGTGTTGCGCCGGGTGCGGCCCCACGTGGTGGTCGGGCTGGGTGGCTACGCCAGTTTTCCCGGCGGCATGATGGGCGTGTTGCTGGGCAAACCACTTGTTTTGCACGAGCAGAACGCAGTTGCGGGTTTGACCAATCGCGTGCTGGCAGAGGTGGCCGACCGGGTGTTCACCGCCTTCCCGAACGTGTTGTCCAAAGCGCGGTTTGTCGGCAACCCGCTGCGCGCTGCTTTCCTGGGCCAACCCAGCCCGCAGCAGCGTTTCGCGCAGCGCAGCGGTGTGCTGCGGCTGTTGGTTGTGGGGGGCAGTCTGGGCGCTCGGGTGCTCAACGACACCGTGCCACGCGCGCTGGCGCTGATACCCTCTGCGCAGCGACCCCAGGTACTGCACCAAAGCGGCCGGACCCAGATCGACGCGCTGCGCGCCAACTACGCAGCAGCGGGAGTGCAGGCCGAACTCACAGCCTTCATCGACGACACGGCGCAAGCCTTTGCACAAGCTGACCTGGTGCTGTGCCGGGCCGGTGCCAGCACCGTGACCGAGCTGGCGGCGATAGGTGCCGCAGCCGTGTTTGTACCGCTGCCGTCTGCGGTGGATGACCACCAGACCCGCAACGCCCTGTTCCTGGTGGACCAAGGTGCCGGCTGGTTGTTGCCACAAGCCGAGTTGACGCCCGAGCGCCTGGCGCAGCTGTTGCAAACCATGAACCGGCCGGCACTGCTGGACTGCGCTACCCGTGCCCGGCAACTCGAGCAAACCGGCGCAACGCAGGAAATGGTTGCCGCCTGCGAGGCGCTGGTGCCATGAAACACGCCATTCAACGCATCCATTTTGTGGGTATCGGCGGCGCCGGCATGTCAGGCATTGCAGAAATACTGCACCGGCTCGGTTACACCATTTCGGGCTCGGACATCTCCGCAAGCCCCACGCTGGCGCGTCTGGCAAGCCTGGGCATGCGCGTCTTCACGGGCCACGACGCGGCGCATGGTGCCGGTGCCGACGCAGTCGTCATATCGAGCGCCGTCGCCCCTGAAAACCCCGAGGTGCTGCAAGCGCAACGCCAGTGCGTCCCGGTGGTACCCAGGGCGCTGATGCTGGCCGAGCTGATGCGCCTGCAACGGGGCATCGCCATTGCAGGTACCCACGGCAAGACCACCACCACCAGCCTGGTGGCCAGTGTGCTGGCTGAAGCCGGGCTGGACCCCAGCTTTGTGATTGGCGGACGGCTCAATAGCGCGGGTGCCAACGCCCGGCTGGGCACTGGCGAGTACATCGTGGTCGAGGCAGACGAATCGGATGCCTCGTTTCTGAACCTGCTGCCGGTGATGGCGGTGGTGACCAATATTGACGCTGACCACATGGAAACCTACGGTCACGACTTTGGCCGCCTGCAGACCGCATTTGTCGACTTTTTGCAGCGCATGCCGTTCTACGGCATGGCGGTGCTGTGTACCGACGACCCCGCAGTGCGGGCCATTGTGCCCCGGATTTCCGGCCGTGTCACTGGCTACGGCTGCAACGCCGATGCGCAGGTACGCGCAGTGGGTACCCGAGCGGTGGGCGACCAGATGCACTTTACGGTGCAGCGGCGCAGTGCCAGTCTGCCCGAATTGGACGTGGTTCTGAATCTGCCCGGACAGCACAACGTGCTGAACGCGCTGGCAGCCATTGCAGTGGCCGCCGAACTCAAGCTGCCGGACACCGCCGTACAAAAGGCGCTGGCTGGTTTCCAGGGGGTCGGGCGCCGATTCCAGCGCCACGGCGAAGTGGCGGCGCGCTCTGGTGGCACCTTTACGCTCGTCGAAGACTACGGCCATCACCCGGTGGAAATCGCCGTGACCCTGGCGGCCGCGCGCGGCGCATTTCCGGGTCGCCGTCTGGTGCTGGTATTTCAGCCGCACCGGTACAGCCGCACACGGGACTGCTTCCAAGACTTTGTGCGTGTGCTGGGTCAAGCCGACCTGGTGCTGCTATCGGAGGTCTACGCCGCTGGCGAATTGCCCATCGCAGGCGCTGACGGCCAGTCCATGGCGCATGCGATGCGCGCGGCGGGTCAGACTGAGCCGGTATTTGTGGCTGACATCCAGCAGATGGCGCAAACGATCATGAACCAATGCCGCAGTGGCGACGTGGTCTTGTGTACGGGTGCCGGGTCCATCGGGTCGGTGCCCACCCGGGTTCTGGAGTTGGCTGCACGGGAGATCGCAAAGTGATTGCCAAAGCCAGTCCAAAGAACACAGGTTTTGCCGCCGGGCCGCCCCAAGGCAAAATGCGCCCCCTTGGGGGGCAGCGTAGTTCACGAAGTGACAAGCCCCGGCCCGAGCCGCGCCGAGGGACGCAAGGGGGCCAACAATTCGGCAAAGTGGCCGTATTGATGGGCGGTGTCTCGGCCGAGCGCGAAATTTCGCTGATGTCGGGTAACGGCGTGTTGCAGGCCTTGTTGGCAAGCGGTGTCGATGCCCATGCGTTCGACCCGGCGCAGCGCGACCTGATTGAACTGCGGCGTGATGGTTTTGCGCGCTGCTTCATCGCCCTGCATGGCCGTTTCGGTGAAGATGGCACGGTGCAGGGTGCACTCGAGCTGATGGGCTTGCCTTACACCGGGTCGGGTGTCATGGCCTCCAGCATCGCGATCGACAAGACCATGACCAAACGGGTCTGGAGCGCGGAAGGCGTACCGACACCGCGCCATATCCTGCTGCGCCGGGACACTTTCAGTGCGCAGCAGCTAAAGCGCATCCCCGACGAACTCGGTTTGCCCCTGATCGTCAAGCCGTCGCGTGAAGGGTCGTCGATCGGGGTGGTCAAGGTG
>JANOCN010000245.1:0-2204 GCA_031412185.1 Betaproteobacteria bacterium
CCGGAGATGCTGGCCCCAACCGGTGCGCTGATCGGCCAGGGGCTGGGTGAGTCGGTGGGATTGATCACGGATGGCCGGTTTTCAGGTGGCACCTGGGGGATGGTGGTGGGTCACATCGCACCTGAGGCTGCGGTTGGAGGCACTATCGCGTTCATCCACGAGGGTGACTCCATCACGATCAACGCGCACCAGTTGTTGCTGCAGCTGAACGTCAGCGACGCAGAGATCGCGCTGCGCCGCGCCGCCTGGACTGCACCGGAGCCACGTTATCGCCGCGGTGTGCAGGCCAAATTCGCGTTCAACGCATCTTCAGCCAGCAAGGGCGCGGTCTTGGATAGCTACTGAGCTCCGGGTGGTGCGCCGCTCAGCGCTTCTTGCGCAAGGTGCCAATCGCATCCTTGCTGCGGTCGATGCGGTCCTGGCGGCGCGCGTTCTCGCGCTCCATGGCCTTGCGCTTGGTATACCCGCTTGAATCAGCCCAAGCCCACCACACCACTGCCAGGCCAAACGGTGCCAGCACGACCCACCAATCCCACGCAGCAACCGGCCCGATCTCCCAGTATTTCATTGCCAGGAAAATGACGCCAAGACCGAGAAAATACATAACAGTCTCCTGAAACTCAACGGGCAAATTCCGAATGGCCAACCTGGGCGCACAGCTTTCAAGCAATGCCACACGAAACACTTGCTGACAATGACCGGTCAACGGCGCTCATTACAATCGCGTTGAGGCACTGTAACCCAAGCACGAGGATGAAGATGAAATATGCGCTATTGGCCCAGCTCGCGGTAACTGCTGCAGTTGTTGTGGCGGCCCCGGCATTCGCCGACCAGGCTCTGGCCACGTCGAAAAACTGCATGGCCTGCCACGCGGTTGACAAGAAACTCGTTGGCCCGTCCTATAAAGAGGTAGCCGCCAAATACGCGGGGCAAAAAGACGCGGTCGACAAACTCGCAGTAAAAATCATCAAGGGTGGTTCCGGGGTCTACGGCCCGGTCCCTATGCCAGCCAACACGCAAGTCAACGAGGCCGATTCGAAAAAGCTTGCCGCCTGGGTGCTTTCAACCAAGTAGTCAGTGGCTGGGCGCTCGCCGCCCATTCTCGCAAAAGCAAAGCCCGCACCTGCGGGTTTTGTCATTTAGGGGGCACGCCGGTACCAAAGTCTACCAAGCTTGCCCCAGCTGGTCCAGGATGGCGGGATTTTCCAGGGTGGACGTGTCCTGGGTCACAGCTTCACCTTTCGCAATCGAACGCAGCAGGCGGCGCATGATCTTGCCGGAACGCGTCTTGGGCAGGTTTTCGGCAAAACGGATCTCCTTGGGCTTGGCAATCGGGCCGATTTCCTTCGCCACCCAGTCACGCAACTCTTTCGCCATGGCCTTCGCGGCGTCGCCAGTCGGGCGTGCGCCCTTTAGCACGACAAACGCACACACCGCCTCGCCAGTCAAGTCGTCTGGCCGCCCAACTACAGCCGCCTCGGCCACCAGTGCGGTGTGCGATACCAGTGCCGACTCAATTTCCATCGTGCCAAGGCGGTGCCCTGACACATTCAGCACATCGTCGATGCGCCCGGTTATGCGGAAATAACCACGGTCAACACTGCGCACCGCACCGTCCCCGGCCAGGTACAAACTGCCGCCCATCTCGGCCGGAAAGTAAGCCTTCTTGAAACGATCGGGGTCGTTCCATATGGTGCGGATCATGGAAGGCCAGGGGCGCTTGATCACCAGGATGCCACCGGTCCCGTTGGGAATATCGTTGCCGACTTCATCGACGATGGCCGCCATGATTCCAGGCAAAGGCAAGGTACAGCTCCCGGGCACCAGCGGCGTGGCGCCTGGCAGCGGCGTAATCACATGGCCGCCGGTCTCGGTCTGCCAGAAGGTGTCGACGATAGGACACCGTTCGCCCCCCACGTGCCGGTAGTACCACATCCAGGCTTCCGGGTTGATCGGTTCACCGACCGTCCCCAATATCCGCAGACTCTTCAGATTGAAACGATCTGGATGGTTCTTGGCGTCGCCCTCTGCCAGCTTGATCAGCGAACGGATCGCCGTAGGTGCGGTGTAGAAAATGCTGCACTGGTGGCGCTCGATCATCTGCCAGAAGCGCCCGGCATTCGGGTAGGTGGGCACGCCCTCGAACACGATCTGCGTGGCACCCGCGGCCAGCGGGCCGTAGGTCACATAGGTGTGGCCGGTGA
>JANOCN010000246.1:0-3895 GCA_031412185.1 Betaproteobacteria bacterium
GCGCCGGGTCGGCCACAGCGCGCACCGCCGCAGTCTGGCGCTGCCCGCCGCTCTCCAGCACCCAACCACCGGTTTGTAGAGCTTTCAGCGTGGCACCGCGCGCGACCACGCTTACGTCCGCAAAACCCTGGGCCAGCCGCGCGCCAAAGAAGCCACCAATCGCACCGGCACCTACGATGCATACCTTGGGTAGTGACTGATTTGTCATCCTGGTGCTCTGTTTTGGGCTGGGTGCTGCATGCTGCGATTTGAGCACTTTGCTGGCCGTCCGGGCAGGATTGCAGGCACAAACCAGCTATGCAGCAAGTCTATACTGCGCGGCTCATGCAAGCGCCGCTGCCCGTGCTCTACACCTTCCGGCGTTGCCCCTACGCCATACGGGCACGGTTGGCCTTGGCTTGTGCGGGCATTGAGGTCGAACAACGCGAGGTGGCGCTGCGCGACAAACCTGCTGACCTGCTGGCGATTTCAGCGAAGGCCACGGTGCCGGTGCTGCAATTGCCAAGTGGCCAGGTGATTGACCAGAGCCTGGACATAATGCTTTGGGCGCTGCGACAAAACGACCCGCATGGATGGTTGAACATGGCTGATCCGTCATTGGCGCAGCACTGGATAGAACGTAATGACGGACCGTTCAAAAAGGCGCTGGATCGTTACAAATATGCTGGCCGACATCCCGAAGTTCCGGCCACCGAGCATCGCACCCAGGCGCTCGAACTTTTTATGGTCCCGTTGGAGCAGCAGTTGCAGGCCACGCAATTTTTTTTCGGCGCAACTGCATCGATTGCGGACGCGGCCATCTTTCCATTCGTTCGCCAGTTCGCCATGGTCGACCAGCGCTGGTTTGACGGCGCAGCGCTAGATCACGTGCGCGGCTGGCTGGAGGGGTGGTTAGCGTCGGACCTTTTCGCGTCCGTAATGGGGCGCAACCCGGTCTGGCACTAGCACTTCTGCTGGAAACAAATTGCTGTACGGTAAATTCGACACCTCGATCTCGTAGATACCGGCGTTTGCCGTTTTCGACACGGTATGGGTGATAGCCAGGAAAGACACAAGCGCCAGCGCCATTATGGCTGCGACGAGCAGTTGCCCGCTGGTTGCCGGTTTCATAAAGCCCGTCCTGAAAGGTGTTGGAACATGGCTACAGGATAGCCCCGGGCCAGGGTGGGCGCCATAAGACGCTGGCAACAAGACGTGTCAGCGTTGTCTTACGGATGCTGCAAGGGTTGCGGCCCTGCCGCCACTCAAAAGCATGGCTTCGCCGTACACTCGCAACCAGCCGATTCGGCGAGTTTTCTCCACAAATCTAACTGCCTGAACCATGAAACGCTTTCAGTATGTTCCCGCCGTGGCCCTGCTTTTTTGCCTGGGTGCCCCGCTTTCTGCCGCCACCTCACCCGTCACCGAAACCCTGCCATCGGGTGTAAAAATCGCCCACACCCGGCCGGGCACGGGTGCCAACCCCAAGGCGGCGGATACCGTCAAGGTGCACTACCGTGGCACGCTGGCAGACGGCAAAGAATTCGACAGTTCCTACAAACGCAATGCGCCCGCCACCTTCCCGCTCGGGCGGGTGGTGCCGTGCTGGACGGAAGGCCTGCAAAAAATCAAGGTGGGTGGCCAGGCCACACTGACCTGCCCGCCTGCCACCGCGTATGGCGACCGTGGCGCTGGCGGCGCGGTTCCGCCCAATGCGACCCTCACTTTTGAGGTCGAGCTGCTGGCGATCGAGAAGTAGGACACTCTGGATCGAAGTAGCCGGTGACAAGGGCAAACCCTGCTGCCAATGATCTGGTGCAACGGCTATCCTCAAAACGCGTTGCGGTAATCTCTATCCGCTTCATGGAGGTGCATCATGTACAAACGTGTCTTGCTGGCGTACGACGGCTCGGAATCCGGGCAAAAAGCTCTGCTGGCCTGTACCGACATCGTGCAGTGGAGCCGAGCGGAGCTGGCGCTGGTCGCCGTGATGCCGCACCACATCGACTTCATCGGTGCCGAGGGCGGCTTTTACGACCCCAAGATAACCGAGCGCGAAAAGCAGAACTACAAGACCATCCTCGACCAGGGTCTGCGCGTGTTGTCCGATGCTGGCCACTCGGCCAAAGGCGAGGTGCTGGTGGGAGACACGGTGAGTGAAATTACCAGCTACGCCCGAAAGATCGACGCCGACCTGATCGTTGTAGGCCACAAGCACCTGGAGGGCTGGGCCGCCCGCTGGTGGCGCGGCTCCAGCTCAAGCGCGCTGATAGAACACGCGCATTGCAGTGTGCTGGTGGCGATTACGGCCTGAGCCGAAATTTACCAATCCTCCTTGACCGCCAGCACCGCGTCAGCCCCAGCGGCGGCGCGGGCTGCGAGCCATGCGGTGAAGGTACCTGCCACCACCATGGCAGCGCACAGGGCGGCCAGGCGCGCCCATGGAACCAGCAGGTCCATGGTCCAGTGGAAACTCTTCGTGTTGACCACATGCACCAGGATCACACTCACACCCAAGCCCAGCGCCATGCCGGCCATGGTCCCCACCGCTGTCCAGGCCAGCCCCTCTGCAGCCACCAACGTGAGGATTTGCCTGCGTGTGAGCCCCAGGTGCGCCAGCAGTCCAAACTCCTTGCGCCGCGCCAATACCTGGGCGCTGAAGTTGGCCGCCACCCCAAACAATCCAATACCAATCGCCACTGCCTGCAGCCAATAAGTCACCGCGAAACTGCGGTCGAAAATGCGCAGAGAAAGCGCGCGGATCTCTCCTGCGCTGGCGAACTCAACCAGGCTGGCGCTGCCATACTGCGCGGCGACACCACGGATCGCCTGTTGCACCTGTGTCGGGTTGGCACCCGGTGCAAGCAATAGCGCAAGATCATTGGTACGGCGGTCTCCGGTCAACCGTTCGAAGTCGCGGCGGTCGATCGCGATGGCGCCAAACTGGCGTGCATAGTCGCGCCAAACACCTGCCACAAAAAATGCCGTTGGTGTGCTGCCTGGTGGCGCGCCCTGGACGGGTTTGGCAAAGACGTTGGACAAACGATTGAAGTAGCTGCCGACCTCGGCACCGTACAGGTCCACCATCGGTTCGCTGACATATATTGCCACCGCACCTGCAGGCACCGGCAAGGGTTCGCCCACCAGCGGCAGCGACTGCGCCGCGTCGCCCAAGGCACGCGACAACAGGGCCACTGCGGGTCGCGATGGCTCCAACACCAGCGCTTGCGTGCGCAACGTGGCAACACTTTGCACACCCGTGACTTGCTCCACCGCAGCTGCAAACTCCGGGGGAAAATAGGCGGTATCGGCGGCACCGCTGCTGCTCGCGGTCCGTACGTACAGGTCGGCTGGCAGCACTACGTCCAGCCAATGCGTGACCGACGCGCGGAAGCTGGCCACCATCACGGTTAGCGCAACCGCCAGACTTAACGACGCCACCACCCCACTCACGGCAACGGCTGCGCTGGCACGCACCCGGCGCGCACGCTCAATGGCCAACATGGGCAGCAGCCAGCGCGACAGGGCAGGTGCCAGCCGGTCGTAGACCAGTGCAATCAGTGCGGGCAGGGCGCTGATACCACCCACCAGCAGTAGCGCGATCGCAACGTACGCCGCCAGCGGCAAACCAAACACGGGCGGCACCAGCAGCAAGCCAGCGCACCCCGCCAGTAACAGCACCGGTTGCCAGGGGCGGCTGGCAGCGGCATGTTGCAAGCCCAGGCCTTTGAGCGTTTGCGCGGGCGGCAGTTTTTGCGCAGCGCGGGCGGGTAGCCACCCACCTACCAGTGCGGCCACGGTTCCCAGCGCTGCGTAGATCAGCGCCGCTACACCGTCCCATTGCAGGCGAGGTGCCACACCGGGGAAGTAGCCGCCACCCAGGTCACCACCCAACAAACGCAGCGCCAGCCATGCC
>JANOCN010000247.1:0-3260 GCA_031412185.1 Betaproteobacteria bacterium
GTCCAGCAGGCGCTTTTCGTTGAGGCCCTTGAACAGCAGTGAGGCAATCGTGATCCGGTCGTGCGCCACTGGACGCCCGCCCAATGACAGGCGGTTGTCGAAGCGGATCACCGGGTCGCCGGGTTTGATACGCAGTGCCGCTGCTTCGCCCTCTGCCGCCCGGTCACGCTCGAACGCCACACACTCCACCATAGGGTATTCCAGCTGCGGCACCACGTCGGCAAAACGCGTGTCGGGCCGGGGTTCAATGTGAAAGAAGTGGAAGAAGAACCGGTCGTTGTTGTGCAGGGCAACAAAGGTGCCCTTGCCCTGGCGGCGCACCAGTACATGCTCATGCACCAGTTCGTCTACCGCGTGGCGCAAGGTGCCTACACTGACCCGCAGCGCGCTGGCAATCGCCGCTTCGTTGGGCAGGGCCTGGCCCGGGCGGCAACGGCCGCACTCGATGAGGCGCTGCAACTCCCGCTTGACCTGGCGATACAGCGGCGCAGCCCCGGTGTCGGTCAGCGGGGCCAGATCAAGCGTGTCGATTTTCATGGTCGCAGCGCAGTGTAGCCAGGTTTCGCCTGGCCATTCAACTCATATGGATGACTAGATTGACAGGCACCTTCGGGCTACTAAACTCAGGCTCTTTTGCACAAGCACAACGACAGGAGCCAGATGATTCACTTTGTACTGCATGACGCCAAGGATACCGTGGCCGTGGTAGTGGTGGAGGGTGTCAAAGCCGGAGCGGCCATGACCGGCTGGATCATGGACGAAGACCGTATGGTCGACGTCGTCGCCCGGTCCGACATCCCGATCGGCCACAAGGTCGCGCTCAAGGACATGGCGGTGGGCGATACGGTCTGGAAGTACGGCATTGACATGGGCAAGGTGGTGGCCCCCATCGAAGCGGGCCAACACGCCCATGTGCACAACATAAAGACCAAACGCTGGTAGTTATGCGCCTCATTCGGCTACTGCGCGGCTCCAAGGCGGCGTTGCGATTCCGCGCAAGGCAATAGCCTTGCTGTGGATCGCGCCTTGCCTTGAAGCCGCTCGCTACGCCGACTGAGGCACATAACCCGTTCAACAATACCGAGAGAACTACTAAATGCCCATCGTCAGCAAAGACACCACCTTCCTCGGCTACCGGCGCGAAAACGGCCGCGTTGGTATCCGCAACCACGTCATCATCCTGCCGCTGGACGACCTGTCCAACGCTGCGGCGGAGGCGGTGGCACACAACATCAAGGGCGCATTGGCGATCCCGCACCCCTACGGTCGCCTGCAATTCGGGGCCGACCTTGAATTGCATTTTCGTACGCTGATCGGCACCGGCTGCAACCCGAATGTAGCGGCCGTCGTGGTGATCGGTATCGAAGACGGCTGGACCCAGAAGGTAGTCGAAGGTATCCAGACAACCGGCAAACCGGTGGTGGGCTTCGGCATCGAGTTGCACGGCGACCACGACACCATCATGCGCGCAAGCAAGGCGGCGCGTGGCTACGTGCAGTGGGCGAGCGAAAAGCAGCGCGAGAGTTGCGCCATCTCCGAGCTGTGGGTCAGCACCAAATGCGGCGAGTCGGACACCACCAGCGGCTGCGGTGCCAACCCCACCGTGGGTAACGCATTCGACAAACTGCACCCGCTGGGCAGCACCTTGTGTTTTGGTGAAACCACCGAACTCACCGGGGGTGAGCATATCGTGGCCGCGCGTTGTGCCAGCGACGCGGTGCGCGAGAAGTTCATGTTCATGTTCGACCGTTACCAGGACGTGATCAACCGCCACAAGACCAGCGATCTGTCGGACAGCCAGCCTACCAAAGGCAACATCGCAGGCGGGCTGACCACCATCGAAGAAAAGGCGTTGGGCAATATTCAGAAGATCGGCAAACTCTGCACGGTCGATGGCGTGATCGACAAAGCCGAAATGCCTACCCACCCTGGCCTGTGGTTCATGGACTCCAGCAGTGCCGCTGCAGAGATGGTGACGCTGTGCGCCGCGTCGGGCTACGCAGCACACTTTTTCCCCACTGGCCAGGGCAATGTGATCGGCAACCCGATCTTGCCGGTGATAAAGATATGCGCCAACCCGCGTACCGTGCGCACCATGAGCGAACACGTCGATGTGGACGTTACCGGCCTGCTCCAGCGCGAAATTACCCTGGACCAGGCCGGCGACCAGCTGCTGGAAAACTTGCTGCGCACTGCCAACGGCCGCCTGACCGCCGCCGAGGCCTTGGGACATCGCGAGTTTGTGCTGACGCGCCTTTACGAAAGCGCTTGATGGGTAACTACGTGGGTACAGCGTCCCGCATCGTCATCACCGAGTTCATGGACGAACGGGCGGTGGCGCAACTGTCGGCTGTGCATGACGTTTTGTACGATCCCACGCTGGTCGATGACGCGCCGCGCATGCTTGCCGAAGCATCACGCGCTGACGTGCTGGTGGTACGTAACCGCACCCAGGTGCGCGGCGACCTGCTCGCGGCGTTGACCCACTGCAAGGTGGTGGGCAGGCTCGGGGTGGGCCTCGACAACATCGACGTGCCGGGCTGCAAAAGCCGTGGCATGCAGGTTATCCCGGCCACCGGCGCGAATGCGCTCAGTGTGGCCGAATACGTGGTCACCAGCACGATGCTGCTGCTGCGGGGCGCGTTCGGGTCCAGCGCCGACATGGCGGCCGGCAAGTGGCCACGCAATGCGCTGGGCAATGGGCGCGAAACCGCTGGCAAGACACTGGGCATCATAGGCTTTGGCTCGATTGGCCAACTCGTGGCCGGCCTCGCGCGTGGGCTGGGCATGCAGGTACAGGCTTTCGATGCCATGCTGCCGCCCGATGCGCCGGTTTTTGCGGCAACTGGCGTACGCTGTGTCAGCCTGCAACAGGTGGTTGGTGAATCCGATGTCATCACGCTTCACGTGCCGCTGGTGGACGGCACGCGTGGTTTGTTTGACGCCGGGCGCATCGCATCGATGAAGGCCGGTGCCATACTGATCAACACCTCTCGCGGCCATATTGTGGACGTGGGTGCGCTCGCCAATGCACTGCGCCTGGGGCATCTGGGCGGTGCCGCGCTCGACGTTTTCGACGCCGAGCCGCTGCCGGCCTCCGATGTTTGGAAGGGCTGCCCCAACCTGCTGCTGACGCCACACATTTCGGGCGTCAGCCTGGAGTCCAACGAGCGTGTCTCTTTCATGATTGCTGGCAAAGTGCTGGAGGCTTTGCGCTGATGGCCCACCTGGCTCTGGATGCCGCCACCACTCTGGCGCAG
>JANOCN010000248.1:0-3743 GCA_031412185.1 Betaproteobacteria bacterium
GCCTTCCAGAGATCGGGCCCGAACTCGACCAGGGTGTTGAACAGGGCGTTCATAATCTCTCCGCCGGGCCGCCCCAAGGAGGATTCGCCCCCTCGGGGGGCAGCGCAGTACACGTAGTGACAAGCGTGGGGGTCATATTCACTCTTGTGGCAGTACCGTCCGGTCGGTCCAGCCTTTGGCGGTTTCAAAAAAGAACTTGCCCAGCAGGCTTTGCGGTTGCGGGTTGGCCATGGCGATACGGTCCACCACCCGCCCGCGCTCCAGCACCAGGCAATGCTGGCACAGGTAATTGGCAACCTTGATGTCGTGGGTGACGATCACGATCGTCATGCCGCGTTCGCGGTTGAGTTGCTGCAACAGCCGCAGGATCGACAGCGCGGTGTGTGGGTCGAGCGCCGATGTGGCTTCGTCGCACAGCAAAATCGTCGGCGAGGTGGCCAGCGCACGTGCAATGGCAACGCGCTGGCGCTGACCACCCGAGAGCTGCGCCGGGAACGACTCCTCGCGGTCGGAGAGACCCACCGCAGACAGTGCTTCGCGTGCCTTGGCGCGCCGCGCAGCGCTGCCCATGCCGGCTACCTCGAGCGAAAACTCCACGTTGTGCAACGCACTGCGGTGCGACAGCAGGTTGAACTGCTGGAAGATCATGCCAATGCGCTGGCGTGCCTGGCGCAACGCGTCTTTAGACAGCCCCACCAGTTCCTGGCCATCGATACGCACCGAGCCACCGCTGGGTTCTTCGAGCCGGTTGATCAGACGCAGCAGCGTGCTTTTGCCGGCACCGGAGAACCCGAGCAGCCCGAACACTTCGCCCGAATCGATTTTCAGGTCCGTCGGGAGCAAGGCGTCAATCGTCTTGTCACGCACCTGGAAACGTTTGGAGACCTGCTTCAGTTCAATCATGCGTCTTGACCTCTTGCTTCCATGCCGCGACCACTTCGGCAGCCGTCGGGGTCCAGATCGGCCCAAGCGCCAGCGCATGGTCCAGTACCCGCTCGAACATGGCGATACGCAAGGACGCGCCCGACACCCAGGGCCGTACGCAGTAGTGGAACAGGCGTGCGGTTGAAACACCGTCGCGGTACAGCTGGGTCAAAGCTTTTCTGAAATGGTCTTCCAGCATGTCCAGATTGCACATGCGGTTGACGAGCACGGTCTGGTCGTCAAAGTCGGCCCACAGCGGCATGGCTACCAGGTCTCCAGGTGTGGTCATCGCGTAGGGTTGCTCATCGTTGGCCCAGTCGCACAGGTAGGCCAGCCCGGCTTCACCCAGCAGTTGTGGCGTGCGGGTGGACTCACCGTATTCGGGGCCGAACCAGCCGGTGGGCTGGATGCCGCAACGGTGCAGGCGCTCCAGTGTCTCGGCGATATAGTCGCGCTCCTGCGCCAGCCCCATGGCGCTGGTAATCGGTCGGCTGACCGACAGGCCATGTGCAACCAACTCGCTGCCTGCCTCGACCAGATACGCCACCAGCGATGGGTACAACTCGGCGGTCAAAACGTCTATCGCCACCGTGGGCCGGATGCCACGCGCCTTCAGCGCATCGACCAGCCGGAAGATGCCGACGCGGTGTCCGTATTCACGCGTCGATACGCGCGAGATATTTGGAAAGTCGCGCACCAGACCACCACCCACGCTGTGAATCTGCGGCCAGCCAGCGGGTAGCGGATCTTCCACCATCTCCAGATTGATCAATGGCACCAGCGCAAGCCCGCGGTTGCCGGGCCAACGCAGGGGCGTGCGGCTGGGCAGAGGGTTCCAGGCGAAGTGCGGATGGTCCAGGCCGGCACGCCGTTGTGCCGGTGCAGGCTCTCCGACTGCAGGACCGGTCGGTCGCAAGCGCACTGCCACCTGGGGCCGTCTGCTGGCGAGGTCAGCCGCCTGTGCTGCAAGCTGCGCGCCATGCGCAACGTGCCGGTCGTAGTCGTGCGCCAGAAAGTGTGCCGCAATCTCATCGCCACTTGCATGCCAGACGCCGTCGTGCGCGCAGACATGGTCGAGAATTTCGCGCAAGTGGCCAATGTGGTGCGGCTGGCCGATCTGGTACGGATGCAGCGCAATACAAAACACCCGGCCACCATCCGAAGACTCTGCATACAGGCGGTCAAAGGCAGCCTTGCAGGCATCCACAAAGTACCGACCTCCATAAGGGCGGCCGTCCCACAGCGGAGCGTCATTCAGGTCGTACGAATACGGCATCGACACCAGGCGCTGCCCGGGCACAAGAATCGGCACCGGCACGTCGTCATGTACCCAGTCTGCGTGGTAGCTTAAGCCCGCCTGCGCGATGAGCTCGGGCGTGCGTGTGGTGTTGGTAATGGCTGGTGTCAATATGCCTTGCAGCCGCTGGCCGGTATGGCGCAACAGCGACGCCACGTTGTCGGCATAAAAGGCGCGCTCCTGGGCCTCGTCCATGCCATATAGAAACCGCGTGTTGTAGATGCCGTGGCTCATCACCGCCCAGCCACGCTCCCGGATCAGTTGGGTGATCTCCGGAAAATGGTCGAGCAACGCCAGATTGAGCGAGACTGTCGGGCGCACCGGGTATTGGTCAAGCACGTCCGTCATGCGCCAGATGCCGACCCGGTTACCGTAGTCGCGAAAGCCGTATTCGCGCACGTCGGGGTGCGAGGGCACCCGGTCCCAGGTCTCGCGGCCGCGCGCCGGTGGCGGCGTGTACTCGTAAAACTCGACGTTCGGCACGATCCAGAAGGCCAGCCGTTTGCCGCCCGGCCAGGAAACGCGGGGGCGGGTTGTCACGGGTGCATAACGCACCAGGTCCTGGATCGATTTCATGGCGGCAACACGATCTCCTGCACGCTCGACAGTTGGTCGATGCGCTGCATCGCGTCAAACAGCCTGTGCGCTGCCGGTTCGCCCACACCGGCGTGCTGCGCACAGCCAAGGAACTTGGCCCACAGCGCTTGCGCCGCGAGCGGTGTGTCGGCATGGCCAGACGCCCGGCGCACTTCGGGCGTGGTTACCACCCGGGCGTCGTCCAGGGTGAAGGCGACCACATCAAACGGCGCGGCGTCGCGCCAAGCCGGCTCGAACTCGGTCGTGGTCTCGATGGCTACCTTGGCCATCAACTGCTGGATCACGTCACTCTGCACCACGGCGTCGGTCAATTGCGCGAAACCCACCGCGTTGTGCACCAATGCACTCGCAATGGCGAACTCGAGGCTGAACTTGGCCTGCAGCGTGTCCTGCGGCAGGTGGTAAGGCATCACGGCGGCATGGCGCTCGCTGACGCGGGCAACCACCTGACGCACACGCTGCGGCGCAACCCGCTCACGCTGGTTGAGTGCCAGCACCGCGTCTATGCAGCGTTGCGACGCTCCGACCGTGGGGTACTTCTTTATATTGAGGCGCACGGTTGCGCTGCGCCAGCTTTGCCCAAATGCGGGCGCGGTTTCCAGGTCTACATTGCCCAGAGGCGACAAGGCGCGCATCAGGCCGTGTTTGCCTTCAAGTGCGGTCGGGCTGGCTTGCAACCCGGCCTGGGCCAGGCTGGCAGCGTTGAGCCCGGCGGCTGCAGCCCGCCCCCCATGCCAGGGTTTGGCCATGGTGCCGAAATTCTCGAACACACCGCCAGAGTCCGACGCTGCCAGCGCAACCGCGTTGCGCGCCTGTGTTGCGTCCAGCCCCAGGACCACCGCCGCCGCCGCGGCCGCGCCGACCGGTCCCAGCACCGATGTCGGGTGCCAGCCGCGTGCGTAGTACAGGTCTTTCTCGCGCAACA
>JANOCN010000249.1:0-2173 GCA_031412185.1 Betaproteobacteria bacterium
CGCGCTGTCGGCGATATTGAAAGAGGGAAAGTACCACCCACCGTAGTGGAACTGCAGGAAGTCAACTACATAACCATAGGCCACGCGGTCGATGACGTTGCCCACAGCGCCGCCCAGAATGCAGGCCATGGCAAAGGCAAACAGCTTCTGGCTGGCGTGCGAGCGCAGCATCCAGACGATAAACAGTGCCGCCGCGATGCCGATGGCGGTGAAGAACCAGCGTTGCCAGCCCGAGGCACCGGCCAGAAAGGAAAACGCCGCACCGCTGTTGTGTGCGCGCACAACATTGAAGAAACGGGTCACGGTGGTGCTGTCACCCAACTGGTAATACCCGGTGATCGTGACTTTGGTGAACTGGTCGGCAATCAAGATGATCAGGGCCAGGCCGAGCCACGGCAACATGGCACCGCCAGACGACGCAGAAGTTTTGGCCATCAAGCAAATCGGCGAGTTTCGCCGGTGCCAAACAGATTGCTGGTGCAACGCGCGCAGATGGTCGGGTGAGCGCGGTCATGCCCCACGTCGGCTCGGTAATGCCAGCAACGCTCGCACTTGTCGGCCGTAGCCGGAAGCACAGCCACCGTCAACGCGTCTTGTGCCGACACCGCAACCGCCGAAGTGATCAGCACATACTTCAAGTCATCACCCAGCGAAACCAGGGCCGAAAGATCGTCTGCAGGCACACCCAGTCGGACGTTTGCCTGCAGCGATGAGCCCAGCTTGCCGTCGGCACGTACGGCCTCAATCTCGCGGTTTACCGCATCGCGCAGCGCCCGGATACGCCCCCACTTTGCCATCAGCGCTGCGTCAGGCGCGGGGAACTCCGCGAAAGTCTCCACAAAGATGGATTCCGATGCGCCGGCCACTTTCCATGCTTCTTCCGCCGTGAAGCTAAGGAACGGTGCCATCCAGCGCAACATGGCTTGCGTGATCTGCCACAACGCGGTTTGCGCCGAGCGGCGCGCCAGCGATTTGGGCGCTGTGGTGTAAAGCCGGTCTTTCAGGATATCGAGATAGAACGATCCGAGGTCTTCGCTGCAATAGATCTGCAGTTTGGACACGACCGGGTGGAACTCGTACACCTTGTAGTGCGCCAGTATGTCGGCCTGAAGTTGCGCCGCGCGCGCCAGGGCATAACGATCAATCTCCAGCATCTGCTCGAGCGGCACTGCCTCATTCGCGTGGTCGAAGTCGCTGGTGTTGGCAAGCAGGAACTTGAGCGTGTTGCGGATGCGCCGGTAGGTGTCCACCACCCGAGCGAGAATCTTGTCGTCACCAGCGATGTCGCCGGAGTAGTCGCTCGCCGCCACCCACAGACGGATGATTTCCGCGCCCAGCTTCTTCCAGGTCTCCTGCGGGTCCACGCCGTTGCCCAGGCTCTTGCTCATCTTGCGGCCCTGCGCGTCTACCGTGA
The DNA here is from genome assembly GCA_031412185.1 of Betaproteobacteria bacterium. Lineage (GTDB taxonomy): Bacteria > Pseudomonadota > Gammaproteobacteria > Burkholderiales > Burkholderiaceae_C > CAISIP01. The sequence goes on from JANOCN010000249.1 coordinate 1,415, forward strand.
AGCCGTGCGTCAGGATGCCCCGGTACGGCGCGCGGCCGTACATGGCACACGCTGTCAGCAGCGAAGAATGGAACCAGCCGCGGTGCTGGTCGTGGCCTTCCAGGTACAGGTCGGCCTCTGGGCCTGGCAATCCCGTCTGGGGGTCGATCTCTTCGTGGCCGCTGCCCGGGTGCGAACCCTTGAGCACTGTCGTGTGGGTGGTACCGGAATCGAACCACACCTCCAGGATGTCGCTGCTCTTGGTATAGCGTACCGCATCGTCAACACCAATGATGGACTCTGGTGTCGCCTTGCTCCAGGCCTCGATGCCGCCATGCTCGACCATGTCTGCAGCGGTGTCCAGTATCTCCATCGTGCGTGGATGCAACTCACCCGAGTCCTGGTGGATGAAGAAGGGCAAAGGCACGCCCCAACTGCGCTGGCGGCTGATACACCAGTCCGGCCTCCCGGCAATCATGTCGCGCAGCCTTGTCTTGCCGTTCTCCGGGTAAAACGCGGTCTGCTCGATCGCCGCCAGCGCCATCTGGCGCAGCGTCGCTGGTGCTTTGTCCTTGGTGAATACCCCCACGCCTTCGTCCATGCGGATAAACCACTGGGCAGCGGCGCGGTAGATAACTGGGGATTTATGGCGCCAGCAATGCGGGTAACTGTGTTGCAAGTCCGAAGTGGCAAACAGCCGGTCGGCCGCACGCAGCGTGTTGATGATCTCCGCGCCTGCTTTCCAGATGTTGAGCCCGCCGAACAGTGGCAACTCGGGCG
>JANOCN010000250.1:0-3107 GCA_031412185.1 Betaproteobacteria bacterium
CGCCAAGGCGATCGACTACACCCTGCGCAGGTGGGAGGCATTGACCCGTTGTCTGCACGACGGCAATGTAGCCGTGGACAACAACCATATCGAAAATCTCAGGCGGCCCTGGGCAATGGGTCGCAAGGCATGGCTGTTCGCCGGCAGCGAACTGGCGGGAAAGCGCGCGGCCATGGTGATGAGCTTGGTGCAGTCGGCAAGGCTGCACGGGCACGATCCGTGGAGCTACCTCAAGGACATGCTCGAGCGGCTGCTCTCGCATCCGAACCATCGCATCGACGAGTTGCTGCCGCATCGCTGGAACCCGCCGAGCTGACTTCGTCAAGACGTGACGGCTGGACGCTTACCCCCGGCGTGCCACCCTTGATTCTGGGCGGCGGATAAAGGATGCTCGTGTCCACTTGTTTTTTGGTGGACACATGAACACTATCCCTCATCACGCTTGGGGCCCGGGCGCACCTGGCGCCGGCATTCCATGGAGTTCAAGGCAGAACTCGTTGCCCGATGCCGAGGTCTTGGCGTCTCGGTCGCCCGTGTCGCGATGGCGCATGGCGTGAACGCCAACCTGCTGCGTCGCTGGGTGGTGGAGTCGCGCGGCCAGGCGCTCAAGCCGGTCGGTGGCTCTTTGAGCAGCGCAATTGCCGACTCGGCTATCGCCGACAGGACTTTGGCACCGACTATGGTCACTGCGCACGACGAAGTTACCAGGGTAGCTACGTTCGTTCCAGTCAAGATCGACGTGCCGGCGCGATCCGACCTGCACATCGAGACCCAATGCGGCGACATCCTGGTGAAGGTGAACTGGCCGCTGGATGCCGGCGCAGTCAGCGCCACCTGGCTTCGCGAGCTGTTGGGATGATCCGCATCGACGCGGTCTGGCTTGCGGTCCAACCAATGGACATGCGCGCCGGTGCCGACCGACTGCTCACGGCGGTGGTGAGCGTATTTGGCAGCGCCCACGCCCACCACGGATATCTGTTTGCCAACGCGCGCGCCGACTGCATCAAACTGCTGGTACACGACGGCTTCGGGATCTGGTGTGCCACGCGCCGACTGCATCAGGGTGTCTTTGCGTGACCTTGGCAAGTGCCAGCAAATGGCCAGTCGGTAACACTGACGCCCGAGCAGTTTCAGGCGCTGGTCGTGGGCCTGCCATGGGAGCGGATGGAGGCGCTCAAAGTGATTGCCAGGATGTAGAAGTCTGCCCGCACGCTGGTAAAAATCAAGTTGGCAATTCCCGATGCGTGGCACATTTGTGATTCGCACAATGGCCACATGCTCGACGTGCGAGACCTCCAAGCTCAGAACCTCCAGGCATTGGAGCCCGGTGTCCTTGCCGGGCTGGCCAAGCAAATGCTGGCGCAGTTGATAGAGCATAGCCGGCGCATCGAGGAGCAAGGCCAGCACATTGAGCGCCAGGCGCGCGACATCAAGCTCAAGGACGCCAAGATCGAGAAGATCACCTTCGAGCTGGCGCGCCTGAAGGCGTGGATGTTCTCTGCCAGGACCGAGAGCATGAACGCCGAGCAGCGCCAGATGTTCGAGGACTGGGCGTATGCGAGGGGCGAGCACGACAGCACGGCGGACGTCATCTACGACTTCTGCACGGGTCGAGGCTCCAAGTCCCCGGCGGACTTCCTCGCCCAGTAGAAGGGCACGCTCCCCTGCGCCGACTACTCGACAAGAGCTAAATTGTTGATTTCATCGGTGAGGCACAAAAAAATAGGCGATTCAGGAAGCGCTCGTTGTGTCGGACTCGGCTGGCAGACTCACCATTTGTTGCGTAGCTCCCGCAGCTTTACAAATACAGTCTTTGCGTCCGGATGTTCTGGCAAATCGGGGAAACTCTCGCGCAACTTTGCGACAACAGCGGGGTTGGTCAGGCGCAAGAAAGTGTTGTGTTGCTTTTCTTGCGCCAGTGTGGTGACTACAGACGTGGCAGGGTCATGGCTGGCGACCGACGGCAGCAACGCTTGCGCTGCTGTATTACCGGGCTCGCGCGCGAGTGTGAACTTCAGGTTGGTTTCTATGTAGTCGTGGCCGGGGTAAACCAGCGTGTTGTCTGGAAGGCGGGAAAGCTGTTCTTCAAACGTGGTGTAAAGCATCTCGGTGTTGCCACCGTTGTGCGTATTGCCAGCGCCGGCGTTGAACAATGTGTCGCCTGAGAACAGCGCCGGTTGCTCGGTGTGCGAACGCAGACAGATATGGCACATGGTGTGCCCGGGTGTGTCCAGGCATTCCAGCTCCACGGTCTTGCCGACCTTGATGACGTCGCCCGCCTGCACTCCGCGGTCCACTCCCCCAATGCTTGCGGCCGCCTCGTGATGCGCGATAAGCCTGGCTCCGGTGGCTGCCACCATCGCGGCGTTTCCTCCGGTGTGGTCGTGGTGCTCGTGCGTGTTCAGCAGTTGGGTGATCTGCCAGCCGCGTACCTTGGCGGCTGCCAGGCATTTTTCATGGTCCAGCGGATCGATAGCCAGTGCCTCGCCAGTTTCTGGGCAAGCGATCAGGTAGTTGAAGTTGCGGTAGCTGTTACCGGTCCAGATGCGTTCGACAAGCATGGGGTGTTCCTGAAGGGCAAGAAATATGGTGCGTGCAATTGTAGAAAGGTTGCCTTCACCCATCTGCTGCGGCTACTTGGGCACCGAGCGCAGCAGAGCCGGGTAGTACCACCATAAGGTGAGCGTGCGGGCGATGTAATGGACATACAGAGCGGCCCACAGCCCGTGGTTACCCCATGGCTGCAGCAGCCACCAGGCAAGCATGAAAATGAACAGTGACAGCAGCATGGCGCGGCGCATGTCGCTGCTGCGAGTGGCACCAATGAAAATGCCGTCGAGCTGGAACGCCAGCACCCCCATCAGCGGTGCACCAGCGGCCCAGGGCAGGTAGGCGCGCGCAGCGGCACGCACGGAAGCGTCTACGCTGAGCAAGTCGATCAGCAGTGCGCCGAAAAGTGCAAACAGCAGCGCCAGCAGCGCAGCGATCGCTACCGCCCACATGGTGGTCAATCGTGCCGCTGCTGCCATTCCAGCGCGCCGGGCTGCGCCCACCGCGCGGCCGACCAGCGCCTCCGCGGCACAGGCCAGGCCATCGAGAAAATACGC
>JANOCN010000251.1:0-12087 GCA_031412185.1 Betaproteobacteria bacterium
GTCCCGGGAACCTGCCACCCGGAGCAGGTCACGCTGCTGGAAGAAGAAAAGATCATGGCCTACTACGGTGGCGGCGTGTTGTACGCCACGGCGGCGCGCCAGGAGCCGCTGCTGTGAAAGTCAACATCAACGAACCTGCACACGAACACGAGTTCGAAGCGGCCTACGGATTGCCCGAGAACCTGCCAGCAGGCGAAAAGCTACTGTGGCAGGGTTCGCCCGATTGGCGCACGCTGGCCCGCGAAGCCATGCATATCCGCCTGCTGGCGTTCTATTTTGCGGCGATGTTGTTGTGGAGCAGCGCCACCGTCGTGCTCGACGGCGGCGGCTGGCTGGCGGCAGTGTCCGCCATCAAGCTGTTATTGCCGCTTGCGCTGCTCGCGCTGATGTTGCTGACGCTGCTGGCATGGCTGGTCAGCCGCACCACCGTCTACACCATCACCAACCGGCGCGTGGTGATGCGCATCGGTATTGTGCTGACGATCACCTTTAACCTGCCGTACCGGATGATCGTGTCGGCCGGGCTGCGCCGCAATGCCGACGACACCGGCGATATTGCCTTGACGCTCGCCGCATCCGAGCGCATCGCCTATCTGCACTTGTGGCCGCATGTACGGCCCTGGCAAGTCAAGCGGACCCAACCGATGCTGCGCGCGATTCCCGACAGCACCCGCGTGAGTGAGCTGCTGGTAGCTGCGATTGCCGAGCTGCCGGTTCCCGGTCAACCACTGGTACGTGGCACACCAGTGCGCGTCGGGCGGCCCGGCACTGCCAACCCTACGGGTCCATTGACAGCATGAGCCGCACGGCCGTTCCGAAGGTGCACAACACCGCAACCCGTAGGTAGGAGGTTACCCGATGACCATGGACACCACGCTGTCGAAGCCGCCGGTCGACCCGGGCCTGTTGCGTTGGCCGCTGCTTGCTGCGGGTGCGCTGGTATTGCTGACCTTGCTTACGGTGACGCTGGTGCAGATCACCGGCGTAGGTGCCGTGCGGGTGCCGGACGCCGCAGAAGTGAGTGTGCGCGAGTTCCGTTTTGAAGACCGCTCCAATGGCAGCATCGTGATCGTGGACGCCGGAAGCGGCCAACTTGTCGAAACTGTGGCACCCGAGAGCAACGGTTTTTTGCGCGGCACCATGCGCGGTCTGGCGCGCGAACGCAAGCGCCAGGGAATCGGCCCGCAAGCGCCTTTCCGGTTGGTGGGCCGCGCCGATGGGCGCTTGACCCTGCTGGACCCCACTACCGGGCGGCGGGTTGACCTGGCGTCGTTCGGGCCCACCAACGCCTCCGTGTTTGCCAAACTGATGTTGACCACCTCTGCTGGCGCAGTGGCCGCGGGCAAGACGCCGTGAAAAAATTTGACTGACAGGACGTATCCCATGAGCAATTCCCCCTCTATCGCAGCACAAGGCATCGCCGCTGCACCGAACGAGTCCACCCGTCTTGCCCAGCAGGACACGGTGTTGACGCCACGCTTCTACACCACCGATTTCGCCGCCATGGACCGGATCGAGATCAATGCCATCCGACCGCAGTGGGACGCACTGATGAAAGAGTTCCGGGACGACACCAACACCGACCACTTCCAGCGCCCGGCGGACATGATGGCCAACTACTCCAAATTGCCGCCAGCGCTGCACAAGGAGTTCTCCGAGTTCCTCATCAGCTCCATCACCTCCGAGTTTTCGGGCTGCGTGTTGTATGCCGAGATCAAGAAAAAAGTGCAGAACCCGGACATGAAAGAGTTGTTCGGTTTTATGGCGCGCGACGAATCACGCCATGCTGGTTTCATCAACCAGTGGTTGAAAGACTTCGGCATCGGTGTTGACCTGGGTTTTCTGGCCCGGGCCAAGAAGTACACCTATTTCCGTCCCAAGTTCATCTTCTACGCCACCTACCTGTCGGAGAAGATCGGCTACGCGCGGTACATCGCCATCTACCGTCAGGTGGAGAAACACCCGGAGTTGTGTTTCCATCCGATCTTCAAATGGTTCGAGCTCTGGTGCAACGACGAATTCCGCCACGGCGAGGCGTTTGCGCTGCTGATGCGTGCCAACCCCCACTTGCTGCAGGGCGTCAACAAATTATGGATTCGTTTCTTTGTGCTGGCCGTGTTTGCCACCATGTATGTACGCGATCACCAGCGCCCCGAGATGCATGCTGCGATGGGGCTGGACGCGGGTGAATACGACTTCAATGTGTTTCGCATCACCACGGAAATTACCAGGCAGGTGTTTCCGCTCACCGTCAACCTGGACGATCCGCGTTTCCGGCTTTGCCTGGAGCGACTGCGCAAGATATCCGTGGCGAGTGAGGCGGCGCGTGTGCAGGGCGGCGTGGTGGGAGCAGTGAAGCGTGGTTGGCTCGGTATGGCGGCGGCGGCCACCTTTGCGCGCCTGTACCTTCTGCCCACACAAAGCAACGAGTTGCCCAGCAATATGCGCATGGCGCCGACCTGGTGAGAGGTCATGAATCTTTCTACTGCGCGAGCCGACCTGACGCCTGCGGTACTTACCGTGCAGGCGTACGGCTCCGCTCCTCGACGCCACCTCGACCCGCTCGCTACGAAATCTTCATGACTTCTCTACGACTGCGTTAGTGCGCGTTGTATGGACAACGGCGACGCTGAAACCTGATGTCGCAGTACCTGCTGCCGATTCTCTACACCCTGTTTGTCTGGTGGTTCAGCACGGGGGTCATCCTCTACCTGGATGGCTTGCCGCGCTGGACTTTCAAGTGGACCATGCTGGGTGCCAGCTTTCTGCTGGCGCTCGCGCTGCTGGGCCTGGTTGTAACTGCCAAAGACACGCGCATCACTGGCGCATACCTCGCATTTACATGCGCGATCCTGGTCTGGGCGTGGCAGGAAGTGGCCTTTCTGCTGGGTTACGTGACCGGGCCGAGACGCACTACTTGCCCGGCTGGGGCAAAGGGTTGGCGGCGCGCCGGTTTTGCGCTGCAAGCGGTGCTGCACCACGAGCTGGCGCTGGTCGTGCTGGGCGCAGCCGTGACTGCAGCCACCTGGGATGGTGCCAACCAGACCGGTTTTTGGACCTTCATGGTGCTGTGGGTGATGCGCCAAAGCGCCAAGCTCAACGTCTTTCTTGGTGCGCGCAACTTGAATGAGAACTTTTTGCCGCAGCACCTCAAGTACTTGCAGACCTACTTCACCCGCAAGGCCATGAACCCGCTGTTTCCGGTGTCTGTGCTGGTATCGAGTCTGGTGGCGTGGTGGACTTGGGAGGCAGCCTTGCTGGGCGGCATTGGTAGCTTCGATGCGACTTCGCTCACATTCGCAGCGACCCTGTTGTCGCTGGCGGTGTTGGAGCACTGGTTTTTGGTGTTGCCGCTGCCTTCAGAAGCCTTGTGGAGCTGGGGACTGCGCTCGCGCGCTGCGCCCGGTGCTGAGCGCCTCGGCATCGTCACAACCCATCCCACACAAAAACGAGTGTAAATGCAGATTGACATTTCAATGTGTACATATAAACTTACATTTAAATCTACAGATAGACCAGCGTGCGGGTTAAGCACGAAGCCCACGTGCGGGTTCAGCACGAGTTTTCCAATGCACTATTGAAGGAGTTTGCGTATGGTTGATGATCCAAACAGAGTCTGGCCCACGGGCCTCACGATCGGGGAGTCCGAGGAGCTGCATAAACACGTGATCGACGGGGCACGTGTGTTCTTTGTCATCTCGTTGTTTGCGCATCTGCTGGCGTATATCTATTCGCCGTGGCTGCACTAGAAAGGGAAACATATGAACCAAGGTCGAATCTGGTGTGTCGTTAATCCGACGGTAGGGCTCCCGTTGTTTCTGGGTGCCGTTGCAGTGACTTCACTGATTGTTCATTTCTCGGTGCTGAGCAACACCACGTGGTTTGCCTCCTACTGGAATGGCTCCCAGAAAGCAAAAACGGCGTCGGTTGAAAAGGCGCTGCCCAATGTGGCGGGCAGCTCTTCCAACGGTGCTGCTGGTTTTGTGATCAGTGTGGCGCCCGTGGCTGGGAAGACGTCGTCTGCCGAGACGTCATTTGTGATTACGGTCGCGCCTACGCCGACCGCTCCCGCGCCGGCGGATGTAGTGGCGAGTGTCTCGCCACCACGTGCGCCCGAGTCGCTCACGCTGGCGGCCGCCACGGTCAAGTAACGCCGCCTGGTGTGCGCACTAGCTGGACAGACAACCGTTCTCAGTAGAGACCGGTCGTCTGCTCCTGGCCACCAACAGCGAACTTGTTCAGTGCTTCCCTAACGCAGCGCTGGGTGCGCCACGCTCTTCAACGCATTTGCCTGCACCGCCATGAACCGCGTCAGCCAGAGCCTCATGAACGCGTGGATTCGCGCGGGCACGCGGTTTTTGCCGTTTGCGGACGCTGCCACACCAGATTTGCCGCTGCCGCGGTTGTTGCGCCTCTCGCTGTTTCAAGTGTCAGTGGGCATGTGCCTGGTGCTGCTGGTCGGCACCTTGAACCGGGTCATGATTGTCGAGCTCGCCGTGCCGGCTTCGCTGGTCAGCATCATGATCGCGCTCCCGCTGATTTTTGCGCCGTTTCGTGCGTTCATCGGTTTTCGTTCCGACACCCACCGCTCGGAACTTGGCTGGAAACGCGTGCCCTATATCTACCGGGGTACGATGGTCCAGTTCGGCGGCCTGGCAATCATGCCTTTTGCGCTGCTGGTGTTCTCAGGCGGCGGCAATGCAGAGCAGGTACCGACCTGGGTTGGCCAGTGCGCCGCAGCGTTGTCGTTCCTGCTGGTGGGTGTGGGCATGCACACCACCCAAACAGTCGGACTGGCTCTGGCGACCGATCTGGCACCGGTTGAATCGCAGCCGAAAGTCGTGGGCCTCATGTATGTCATGTTGCTGGTTGGCATGGTTGTCAGCGCGCTGATCTTCGGCGCCTTGCTCGCAGATTTCAGCCCGGCGCGGCTGGTCCAGGTTATTCAGGGGGCTGCCGTTGTCACTATTGTTCTGAATGCAATTGCGCTGTGGAAGCAGGAGCCGCGAGGCGGCTCGCGCAAGCTGTCGGCCCCGCAGAGGCAGCCGGTATTTCGCGATGCATGGGGCAGTTTTATCCAGGGGGGCCAGGCCATGCGCCGACTGGTAGCGGTCGGCTTCGGCACGATGGCGTTCAGCATGGGAGATGTGTTGCTCGAACCATATGGTGGGCAGATACTGTTGCTGAGTGTGGGCGACACTACGTTGCTCACGGCGACCCTGGCGGGGGGCGGTTTGTTCGGGTTCGGGGTGGCATCACGGGTTCTGAGTCGGGGCGCGGACCCGTTTCGCATGGCCTGCTACGGCACCCTGGTCGGCATTCCGGCCTTCGCTGCAATCATTCTTGCGGCACCGCTGGCGTCGCCGATGTTGTTTGCAGTGGGTACTTTCATGATCGGTTTTGGTGCCGGGCTGTTTGGCCACGGCACACTTACTGCCACCATGAATTTTGCGCCGCCCGGGCAGGCCGGGCTTGCGCTGGGTGCCTGGGGCGCAGTGCAGGCATCTGCGGCTGGTCTGGCGATTGCGCTGGGCGGCGTTATTCGGGATCTGGTGGTGGCGACCGCACATCCGGGCGCTGACAGCGCCGTGATCGGTTACCACTTCGTCTACGGGATCGAGGTGGTCTTGTTATTCGCGACGCTGGTTGCGATGATTCCGCTGTTGCGCCGAAATGCGGCGCTGGCCAGAGCGGCAAGAACCGGCATCGTGCAACGGGCGCGGCGCGCCTACCTACAGAAACGGAGAAGTTATGGCTCAACTGATCGGCCGGATGTATGACAGCTTTGAGCGTGCCGCGCAAGCCGCAGCGGTGCTCAGAAGCAACGATGTGCACCATTTCCCCGATGTATTCGTCGTGTCCCGCGACGCCGGGCCGGATGCGGCTGCCGCTGCGGGGTCGTCGCCAGACGGCCTAATGGCTTCATTGCTCGAAGCTCACGTGCTCAAGGCGCATGCGAGGGTCTACGCCGAAGGCATTCGGCGCGGCGGCACTTTGGTGGTGGTACATGCGCGTTTCGGAACGGCGGTATTGGCTATCGACCTGATGGAGCAGTTTGGCCCGATCGATTCGGGTGTGGCCGACTTCAAGGACCCGCCGCGTGCGTGGGACGAAGCCGCCCCGTGTTCGAGCGTGCTGCAACTGCCGGTGCTGCTGGCCAACAGCGCGACCTTTTCGCGTTTCTGGAACGTGCCGACTCTCTTGAAGCGGGCAGCCACCACCTTCTCGGCCTTGGGAATTCCGGAACTGTCGGACACCCGTGGGCCTTACGCTGGTACGTTCGGCATGCCGTTGCTCTCGCCAAAGGTAACCATCCTGTCCTCCATGCTGGGCTTGCCGTTGCTATTGAAACCGCGCGTTGCCAGACGCTGACCGATAGAAGCCAGCTCCTGGGTGCAGCGGTGCCGCTTTGCCGGCCGGCGCTATAGGGGCGGCTGGGCGCGCTGCCTGCGATAGACTTTCGCCAAAGCTACCATGGCATCTGCTCGCAAAGTCCTGTTTATCTCCGCCGACCAGTGGCGCGGCGAATGCCTGTCGGCCCTCGGCCATCCAGTCGTCAAGACGCCTCACCTGGATGCGCTGGCGGCCGATGGCGTGTTGTTCAAGCGGCACTTCAGCGTCACCGCGCCTTGCGGGCCCGCCCGCTCCAGCCTGCAGACCGGGCTGTACCTGATGAACCACCGCTCGGGACGCAACGGCACACCATTGGACAAGCGCCACACCAACATCGCCCACGAGGTACGCAAAGCCGGGCTGGACCCTACGCTCTTTGGGTACACCGACACCAGCGCCGACCCGCGCGGCCTGCACCCGGACGACCCGGCGCTGCGTACATTTGAGGGGCCGCTACCGGGCTACCGGGTGGGTTTGCTGTTCCCCGATTACATGGCCGCCTGGATGAACGACCTGCGTGCCAAGGGCTACCGGTTCGAGGGGCGCAATGATGTCTACCAACCCAGGCCAGGGTTTGACAAGCCGGCCGACCGGGGCCATCGTTTTGTCCCCACGATCTTCAAGGCCGAAGACAGCGACACGACCTTCATGGCCAACAAGGTAATCGACTGGCTGGGCGACCAGCGCGGCAACGATTGGTTCATGCATTGCGTGTTCTTGCGCCCGCACCCGCCGGTGATCACGCCCGAGCCGTACAACGCTTTGTACGACCCAGCCGACGTGCCGATGCCACAGCGCAAGGCCACGGTGCAGGAAGAGGCGGCGCAACATCCGCATCTGCGCGAATGGATAGAGCGCTTGTCGCAGCCCAGCGGCTACGACGAACACAACCCCAACAACCTGGTGACCATGGCTGCGCTGGAGCTGCGCCAGATGCGTGCCTGCTACTACGGCATGATGAACGAGGTGGACGACGCGGTGGGCCGCATCGTGGCGCACCTCAAGGCTACCGGCCAATACGACGACACCCTGATCGTCTTCACCTGCGACCACGGCGAGATGGGTGGCGACCACTACTGCTGGGGCAAGGAGCTGTATTTCGACCAGAGCTTCTACATCCCCCTGATCGTCCGCGATCCGCGCCAAAATGCCGATGCCGGGCGTGGGCGGCAGATCGGGGCCTTTACCGAGTCGGTGGACCTGATGCCGACCCTGCTCGACTGGCTTGGGCTGGACACACCCGCCCAGTGTGATGGCCGCTCCCTGCTGCCCTTTGTGCACCGCCAGACGCCGGAACGCTGGCGCAGCGAGGCGCACATGGAACTGGACTTCCGCACCAGTCCCTACGGAAAGTTCGACGGCCAGACTGCGCTGGGCCTGGCACCCGACGAATGCCAGCTTGCCATCCTGCGTGGCGAGCGCTGGAAGTATGTGTTTTTTGCTGCCCTGCCGCCGCTGTTGTTCGATATGTTGAACGACCCGTGGGAGATGCACAACCTGGCCAACGACCCGGCGCACCAGGCCACGCTATTGGAGATGGCGCACAAGATGTTGTCCTGGCGTCTCATCCACCAGGAGCATGTACTGACGAATTTGCACAATGGACCCAACGGCGTGGAAGACCGCAGCCAGGGCCAGAACCGGGACCGCAGCCGGGCTTAAGTCGGGGCTGTATTGGCAGCATACTAGCGGTTGCATAGCTTTTTGCGAGTTGACATGGCAACGCCCGAGCAGGAGACACGATGCGTTTTGGTTTGATCGGTTTTGGCGCCTGGGGCCAACAACATGCGCAGGCCATCAGCAGCCTGCCGGGTCTGGAGCTTGCTGCAATTGCCTGCAACAGCGAAGACAGTGCGCGCGCGGCCCAGGCCGCCTACCCTGCGGCGCGGGTCACCAAGCAGTGGCGCGAGGTTGTGGCCGACGCCAGCATCGCCACCATCGATGTCGTCGTGCCCAACCATCTGCATGCCGAGGTGGCCATTGCGGCCCTGCGCGCCGGCAAGGATGTCTTGCTGGAAAAACCCATGGCCACGTCAGTTTCTGATTGCGATGCCTTGCTGGCGGCCGAACGCGAAAGCGGGCATCTGCTGTCTATTGGGCACGAACTGCGCCAGTCGGCCCAGTGGGGCCGCATCAAGACACTCATCGACGAAGACAACGCCATCGGCGACCCGATGTTTCTGAACATCAGCCTGTTTCGCAACTTCTACCGCTCCGGTGCGGCAGGCTGGCGGTACGACAAGGCACGTGTTGGATCCTGGATGCTCGAAGAGGCGGTGCATTATTTTGACCTGGCGCTGTGGTACTTTGCGCGCCATGGCGACCCGGTGTCGTTGCGCGCCACCGGCAACCAGCGCGCCGGGCGCGACCCCGGCATGTTCGACAACGTCTCGGTGTTGTTGCGTTATGCCAGCGGCGCGTACGTGACCTTCAGCCAGAGTGTGGCCGGGTTCGAACACCACCTGGTGCTGGAACTGGCCGGTGCCGATGGCGCCATCCGCACGCATTGGTCGGGCACGATGGACCGCGATCACAGTGCGCAGTTCGACCTGCGGGTACAGGCCAGGGGTTTCCAGTTTGAGCGCGGTGTAAATGAGTGCGAACGTATCCTCATCGACAAGTCGGGCGAAGTGTTTGAGCTCACCGAACAAATCCGCTTGACTGCCCAGGCCTTTGGGCAGCGGCGCGCGTTGGTGAGTGCACAGGAGGCGCGCAAACGTGTGCTGGTATGTCTTGCGGCAGAGCAATCGCTGCGCGAGAACCGGGAGATTGATCTTGCCGCGTTTCTTGCAGCGTAACCGGCGTTAGAGTTTTGTTCCTGGCGCGTAGCTGCGTCCGGGCGGGTTGCGCCAGCGGCTTACCGTCTCGGGCCGGGCCGCCTGGAGCCTTTGCGGTGGCAGGCCGCGCAGTATCAGGTCCAGGTCATCCACCACCATCTCGCCGATGGCTGCCAGTGTGCTCGGCAGCGCGCCAGCGCGGTGCGACGACAGCAACAGGCCAGGAATCTGCCGCGCGCGCGCGTCGGGCGGCGCAGGCTCTTCGGGAAATACGTCGGTTGCCGCGCGGAATTTGCCTGCCTCCACGAGGTCCAGCAAGGCGTCGAAATCGACCAGGCCGGCACGCGACATGAGCAGGAAGACCGCGTCGCTGCGGATGGTTTGCAGCCGTGCTCGGCTCAACAGTCCGCGATTTTCTTCAGTCACACCGGCGAGCGCAAAAACTACCTGCGGCTCGCTCATCACCCGCTCCAGTGAGGCCGGTTCGCCGCCGAGTTCGCGCACCAGGCTGTCGGGCAACCACGGGTCGTGGATCAGCAGTCGCGGACGAAACGGGGCTAGCAGCGGTATCAGCGCACGGCCCAGGTTGCCGCAACCAATAAAACCCATGGTGGCACCCTGCAGCAAAAAACAATCCCGGCCACCAGCCAGGCCGTATTGCTCCTGACCAGCCCGCATGAGTTTATCGGCGCGTGTTATCCCCCGTGCCAGATCGAGTGCGAATCCCAGCGCCATTTCTGCCACCGGCTGGGCGAACACCGGTGCTATCGACAATACCTGGATGCCACGGCGGAAACACGCCGCGTAGTCCACGTTCTGCGCAAAGTTGCCTTCTACGTTGATCACGGCGCGTAGTTGGGGTGCACGGTCGAGCCGGGCTGCATCCAGATCGGTTTGGCCCACAATGGCCACCACATCTGGCAGCACGGCATCTACCAGTTCAGTGGCAAGTCTCCCGTTCGCGCTTTCCTGTAACCCGACAACACGACCCAGGCGCTCGAAACGCTGCTGTATGTCACCGGAAAAGATCAACCCCGCACTGCGCGGAGCGGGGTCGAACAAAATGACGGGAATATCTGCGCGCATCGGACCCACTGTAAGTGAAATCCCGCGCCAAGAACAAAGCGTGAGCACAATAGAGATTGAGCCCGCTTTTGAAGCACGCGCTCGATCCCCATCAAGCTGAGATTAAGGACTGTATCTCACCGAGCCCGGCACGCAGCTCGGGAGACTGCCTGACCAGAATTGCTTATTTACCGTCTCTATCGGAATCACCTGGAATGGCTCTTTCGATCCGGTCCCATGCTGCCCGACTGGCGCCACGCGCCTGCGCCCATGTCAGCCGCGATTGTCCTTTGACTTTGCTCCACTCATTTTCCAGTAGCGCGTCATTCTTATCAAAGGCACCGTCGTGATCTGAGCGCCCCTGTACGCCCAGTCGATAAGCCGGGCCGTAGTCGTCGTACGTCATGCCGTTCGCAAAGTAGGGTTCGTGCGAGTAGGAGTTCTTCCAATAATCATCTTCTGCGGTCGGATTTACCACACGCGCCGCGCCATGACCCGCAGCGCCACCGGCGGCCGCGCCTACCACCGCTCCCGCAGCCATTCCAATTGGGCCTCCCACCGCTCCCAGCGCAGCGCCCGCCAGCGCGCCTCCGCCAGCGCCGACACCGGTTCCCAGGTTATGTTCGTGCCCCTGGTCGCCACGCTTGGGGTTGACTACTTCCCCAGCGCCTTTCCCCGCCATGCCTCCTACTACCGCCCCCACAGCGGCACCGGCCGCCATGCCGATTGGACCACCGGCTGCTCCTAGGGCTGCCCCCGCCGTTGCACCGCCGCCCGCCCCAACGCCTTTTGCGAGGTTGTGCTGCGGCAAGTCATCGTTTCGCTTGGGGTTGGCGATTTCGGCGGCACCCTTGCCCGCAATGCCGCCCGCTGCGGCACCAATTGCTGCGCCTGCAATTGCACCAACCGGGCCGGCCACAGCGCCAAGCGAGGCACCGGCCACTGCGCCACCGGTTGCACCGACTCCGGTGCCCAGCTTGTGTTCTTCGGGCGCTCCGCCTTCCGTCGGGTTAACGCTTTCGGCCACGCCTTTGCCCGCCAGGCCGCCGGCGATGGCACCTGCAACCGCGCCCACGATCGTGCCGATCGGGCCGGCCACTGCGGTCCCCAGCGCAGCCCCCGTGACCGCGCCACCACCGGCACCTACGCCTGTGCCTACCGGGTGCGCGCCAGGTGCGCCAGTGATGGGGTCGAGATTCGCTGGATTCTTCGTACTCATGATGTCACCTCGTAAAAAAGAAAATGGATTGATGGATGGAGAAGGCGCAGGGTATCGCGCACCAACTGATGAGCGGGGTCGGACAACTGCTTATTTGGATGTAGGGTTGCGGCCGTTCTTGGCTGAACCGTCCAGTCGGCGGACTCCGACGCCCAACTGCTCATGCATCCTACGGCGCGCCGGGCGATTAGTCGGCTATGCGAGACCGCATCGCAAACTAGCATTAGCTACTTAAACCCTCAGACGCTGGGGTACGGCGCGGGGGATACGAATGTGTTGCCTTGAACCAAGGAGACTTCAATGAATGTAATGGACATTTTGAAATCGTACGCCGACAGGCCGACCGATACGGTGCAGGATTTCGACGAGGTCTCGCGGCAAGTACCACCTGCTGATCTGGGCGGTGGGATCGCCGAAGCCTTCCGATCCGACAAAACGCCGGACTTCGGCAGCATGGTGGCCAGCCTGTTTGGCGGCTCCAACTCCCAGCAGCGCGCCGGCTTGTTGGGTCAGCTGATTCGCTCAGTCGGGCCTGCGGTTCTTTCTTCTGTCGCAGGGGGCGCTTTCGGCCGCATGCTGCAGGGTCGCCAGCCCACAGCGGGAGCCGCAACGGCAGAAGCAACGAATGTCTCT
>JANOCN010000252.1:0-2421 GCA_031412185.1 Betaproteobacteria bacterium
GATGTAAGCCCCCATGGTTACAGAAGCCTCGGCACTTTCCATCCGGTGCCAGGTTACGCGGGAAACGCCGGCGCTGTGGGCAGCTACTACAGTGCTTATGCCAAGCGCCAACCGCCGTTGCCGTATGCCGCGTGCAAAAGCAAGCATGCTGGCGTGAGAAGCGTTGTTTGCTTCAGGGGCTTTCGCAGGCATAGTGTTTCTCATTCTATACAGACAACTGTCCCATCGGTCGGCTCGGTGCCCGACATCAGGGCAAGCGCGTGCGGACGAAGGTGCCGGGCGGTCGCGAGCCGCCGGAGCCAAGCCATGGCCACGGGGCGCTTTGGTGCCGAAGTATTCTGATGGCTGCCCCGGGCAAGCTGTGGGTTCCGGATCGGCGCGACATCATCTGGATCGACTTCAGCCCGCAGGTCGGCGGTGAGATGAAGGACGAGCACCCGATGATGGTGCTGTCTCCAAAGGCCTTCAACGAGCGTACGAATATTGTCATTGGTCTACCCATGACCCATGCCGCATCCAACGACACCAACCCGTTTGCCGTGAAGTTCAAAACCCCGAAAGGGGAGGTCTGCTACGTGCTGGCGCACCAGCCAAAATCGTTTGCCTGGCGTAGCAGAGGTGCCCGCCCCCACCCCTGGAAGCAAGTACCCCCCACGGTGTTCGCGTCGGCTTGCGAAGAACTGAACGGCATCATTGCCGTTGGTACCTGAGCGCAAGTCTCTATCTCGCAGACATTCAGGAAGCCTTCGCCAGGATGGCCCATCAGCTATGGAGTTCGGTTTTCGGGGCGCAAGATCAGGCAGTCTCCCCAGCGTTGCATTTGATGGCATGAGTTTGCCGTTGACTTAATATTCCATGGAGGCTATATTCCCTCATGGTTTGAGTCGTTGAATACACAGACGAATTTGGTCAATGGTGGGGCGGTCTTACAGAAGACGAGCAAGTGTCTCTGGCCGCTTCTGTTCAGCTACTGGAGGAGCGTGGCCCGTCATTGGGGCACCCTCACAGCAGCGGCATCAACGGTTCCCGGCATAGTCACATGCGCGAGCTTCGCACCCAACACGGCGGGCGACCTTTTCGTACGCTGTATGCCTTCGACCCGCGCCGGATGGCCATTTTGTTGATAGGTGGTGACAAGACAGGCGACAAACGCTGGTACGACGTGAATGTGCCTGTTGCCGACCACCTGTACGACGAACACCTGGAACAACTTCAACGTGAAGGAGAGATTGATGGCTAAGAAATTCTCAGGGCTGCGCGCAAGCATGAGCGCGTCTGCCCGCGCAGAGGTCGACAGCAAGGCCAAGTCTATGCTGGACGAAATGCCTCTTCATGAACTTCGCCAAGCCCGTGGCTTGTCACAAAGAATGTTGGCCGAAGTGCTGCACGTGCAGCAGCCCTCGATCGCCAAGATGGAGAAGCGGACCGACATGTACTTATCCACCTTGCGCAGCCACATTGAGGCGATGGGGGGCGAGCTTGACGTTATTGCGCGGTTCCCGGATGGGTCGGTAAAGATCAATAACTTCACTGACCTGGGAAGCGTTGCTTCACACTGACTGCTTTCATATTCCGGACGGAGGTAGGTCAATAAGCGACGTGCAGCATGAAACCCACATACGCACTGGCGACGGTCCAATCCAGAGTGAGCGATGAGAAATAGGATGAAAACCGAGCCGCTGCGTCTATGCCAGAACTGCGAGAAGGGGCACCTTCACAAGGATGTTCGCAACGTAAAGGTCACGCGCAAGGGCCTGAGCGTGGCAGTCAAAAAAAATTGCAGGCCTGTTTTGTGACCATTGCGACGAAATCGAGTTTGACGACAGCACTGACTCCGCCGAGCGGTACGCTGCGGCAGGGGACAAGCTTGTCTTGCAATCTCGCGCACAAGCAGCCGCCACACTGAAGTCGCAGCGTCAAAGACCTGAAGGTTTGAGCCAAGGCAGCCAGAAAACCAGATTCTGAGGTGCATGTCTTTGTTGTCGATCAAAATCTTCAGCGTTGCTGCTCTGGACTGGTTGAGCGTTTTGAGGCGAATAACCTTTGGTGGATGCCCCCAAACCAGAGACAACTCCTGGAAGTCCGCGTCGCGCGTCACGATCACATAGCCATCCTGTTTGGCTCGCTGCCACACCTCTTTGTCGGAGGCAGACTCCATGCCAAGCAAAAGCACCTGGTTGCTGCCGGGATAGTCGTGCTGCAGAAATGGCACCAAACGTCGAGACAGGTTTTCGTCCAGCAAGAGCTTCATTGCGCTTTTAACGAATAAACCTGGTGCTCCCTGTCAGCCGCGTAAGCCAGCACCGAGAGAATGTCCTCGGAAGTCAGCTCGGGAAAATCGTCCTGGATTTCCTGCTGGCTCATGCCGTTGGACAACATCGAGAGAACGTCGTAGACCGTTATGCGCAGCCCCCGGATGCA
>JANOCN010000253.1:0-1771 GCA_031412185.1 Betaproteobacteria bacterium
ATCTGACAGTAGCATGGTCAGAAATATAGCCAATAACTTATAAGATGGCTAGAATTATGGTCAGTGTTCGTCATTTTTGGAAACGCCTCCAGTTCCGAATGTCTGATGACGGCCCACTAGCCTGGCGCATCGCGCTGCCACGGCGGCAGCGCTGCACCGCAATCGCGGCAAAAACGTGCGCTGGGCAAGTGGCCAGCGCTCAAGCACTCGTGGCACGAGCGCGTGGTGGTGACTTCGCGCGGCAGGCGCATGGCGGTAAATTCTGCACTCACGATACCTGTAGGAACGGCCAGCGTGCCCCAGCCAAGCAACATCATTGCCGACGCAATTACCCGGCCCAAATCAGTCTTGGGCGTGATGTCGCCAAAACCGACCGTGGTCATGGTGGTGATAGCCCAATACACACTCACCGGGATGTTGGTGAAGCCGTTGGCCGGCCCTTCGACCACATACATCAGGCTTCCCATTACCAGCACGACGAGCATCACAAAGGCCAGGAAAACCAGTATCTTGCGCCGGGACGCGGCCAACGCCTGCGCCAATGCGGCAAACTCGGCCACATAGGCACCAAGCTTGAGAATACGGAACACGCGCAGCAGGCGCAGCACGCGCACGGCCATCATGGAACCCAGCCCAGGCACCAGGATCGCCAGGTAGGTTGGCACCAGCGCGAGCAGGTCGATCACGCCAAAAACGCTGCGCGCGTACCGCACGGGATGGCGCACACACACCAGCCGGGCCACATACTCCAGGGTAAAAAGCAACGTAAAGAACCACTCCAACGCATACAGCACACGGGCGTATTGCGCATGGATGCTGGCTATGCTGTCGAGTACCACCACGGTGACACTGGCCAGAATGACCCAGATCAGGACCAAGTCAAACATCCGGCCGGCGCGGGTGTCGGCCTCGAAGATCACGGAGTACAGGCGCAGGCGCCAGCCCTGTACGGGCCGTCCATAAGGCCCGGCACCGGGCGGTGGTGAAGGTGGGGTAGCCGTCATGGACGCCATCGTATGCCAAACCAAGCCACATCACCCCCCACCGCAGCCGCCGCGGCGCAACCGCTACAAGCTGCAGTTGCGGTGCAGGATCAATCCGCGAGCGTCGTCCACTTGACCTGGCTGCGTGCCGACTCCAGAACCTTCTCGATGAACCGCACCCCGCGTGCACCATCTTCCACCCGCGGGTAGTCGGCCTCCAGGGCGCTCGCCACAGCGCCGGCAGCACGCGCCCGGATGTCGGCGGCCACGCCCAGGTACACGTTGGCGAACGCTTCAATGAACCCTTCCGGGTGCCCGCTAGGCAGGCGCGTCGCGCGCACCGCCGCTTCGCACAAACCCGGCGAGCCGCGTGTCAGCACACGCTGGGGTTCGCCAAGCGCGGCGTGCAGCAACCGGTTCGGGTTCTCCTGCTGCCATTCCAGTGTGCCCAAGGTACCGCAGACCTGCAATCGCAAGTCGTTCTCGCATCCGACCGATATCTGCGACACCGTCAGCACGCCGCGTGCGCCACCGCGCAGCTGCAACAACAGGCTGCCTTCGTCGTCCAGGGTGCGGCCCTCCCCCACGACGTTCAGGTCGGCGCATACCGCCTCGATCTCCAGACCGGTCACGGTCGACAGCAGGTTCTCCGCATGGGAGCCGATATCGCCCATGGCACCAGCCAGACCACTGCGCTGCGGGTCGGTACGCCACTGGGCCTGCTTGTTGCCGCTCGCCTCCAGTTGCGTGGCCAGCCAGCCTTGCGCGTATTCAACCACCACACGGCG
>JANOCN010000254.1:0-2712 GCA_031412185.1 Betaproteobacteria bacterium
GCCAAACCCAAAGTGTGTGGGTGCTAAAACTGGTGGCGCAAGGCACCATCGAGGAGCGCATCCTCGCGCTGCAGGAGCGCAAGGCAGCGCTGGCCGACAGCATGTACAGCGGGTCTACGGCTCGCAGGCAACCGCTATTCACAGAGAGTGATCTGGCCGAATTGCTGCGGCCGTTGTCGGCCTCTCGAAGCTGACTGTAGGCCTGGCGGCCTACAGTCAGGCCGGTGCCCCTGTGGAATGTGTGTTGACTTGGTTGCATAACAAATTCAAAATGGATCTAATTAAGCATTTAGGAGCCAATATGCCCAATATTTCCGTGAAAGATGTGCCCGACCAGTGGGCTGAAGCGCTGCGCCAACGCGCGGCACGGAACCACCGGTCGCTGCAAGGAGAGTTAATGGCCATCATCGAGCGTGCGGTGCACGAATCGTCTGGGCCAGTTGGCGGCAATGCCGCCGCTGGGATGGCGAGTCGGAACGGCACGGTGGTCGGGTTCGACCGCTTCGGTCACGCCATTACCCGCCAGGGCTGGAAAACGGTGGAGCAGGTGGTTGCAGAGATGAAGGAAAAATTCCCGGAGCCCATCGTTGGCCAGATGTCCAGTATTGACATCATCCGGCAGGACCGGGACAGCCGGTGAGCCGCCGCGCCCGACATAGGGCGAATGGCACCGCAGGGCTTTGCGCAGAGGTTACTTCATGAGTGGCGCCCCGAGCGCTACCGCTCGCGCCCTGTATGTGGCCGAGCCGCCAATGCAGTACATGTCGCGACCACCGCTGGTGCTGGACTGCAGCGCGCTGGCTGGCATTGTGTTTCGCGAGGCGTGGATGGAGCGAGCGCTGCAGCGCATTGAAGGCCGCTCATTGCATGCCCCCAATCTGTTGCAGGCCGAAATCGCCAACGTTGCTGTCAAGAAGCAAAGGCGCGGCGAAGCCCATGCCGCCGACGGGCTTGTACAGGCCGCAGCAATGGAAATAGACCTGCACCGCATCGATGTGGAGGCAGTTGTCGCGCTTGCCCTTCGCTACCAGCTCTCCGCGTATGACGCGGCATACCTGTGGCTCGCAGCAGAGCTGAAAGCACCTCTCGCCACCTTCGACGAGAAACTTGCCAGCGCTGCCAAAGCACATCTGTCCGGTTTGGCCTGAGAGCGTGAGAGGCAATCCATCAACCATGGCGCCCACCCGCGCACTCAGCGCCACCGCATTCGCCACGCTGTTGCTGATCGCCCTGATGATGGGTGCGAACCATGTGGCGGCACGCGTGGCTTTCGACAACGGTCTCGACGTTGCTACAGCGGTTGCCTGCCGCAGCATCATCACTGCACTGGTGGTCGGTGCCTTGATCGTCACGCAGAAGGTGCCGGTGTTGTTCACGCGGCGGCAGCAGCGCTTCCTCCCCTTTATCGGACTGTTGATCAGTGTGCAAAGTTTCTGCCTGTATTCCTCGGTGGCACGCCTGCCGGTAGCGCTGGCTTTGCTGGCGTTCAACACGTACCCGCTGTGGACCGCATTCTGGGCCTGGTTGATTTATCGCCAGCAGCCCGAGCGCGCGGTACTGATTGCCATGCCGGTGATCCTGGTCGGGCTGGCGTTGGCGCTGGACGTTCTGGGCGCGGCATCGGGGCTGGGGGCAGCCGGACAGTGGGGTCGCATTGGTGTGGGCGTCGCATTTGCTTTAACGGCGGGGGCCGTCTTCGGTGGTGCATTGGTGCTGACCCAGCATGAGGCCGCCAATCTGGACGGACGTGTTCGCACCGCGACCTTTATGGGGTTGGCCGGTGCCGTGGCACTGGCAGCCGTAGCAGCACAAGGTGGCTTTCAACTGCCGCAGGCGGTCGCTGGCTGGTGGGGGCTGGCGCTGCTCACTGGTTTGTATGGCACGGCGTTCACCATCATGTTCACGGTGCTGCCGCGCTTGGGGGTGGTTGGCAATTCGGCCATCATGAACGTGGAGCCGGTGTTTGCACTGGTGCTGGCCTGGCTGGTTCTTGGTCAGACCATCGCCTGGGTGCAAGTGGCGGGTGCGCTGGTGGTGGTGGGCACGGTGATGGTGCTGGGGCTACGAAGAAACTGAAGGCTGTTGCGAGTAGGCGCGGAGACTACAACAATGAAAGGGCAACTCCGCGCGGGCGCGCCACTTTCATTCTGTTCCGGCAGTTGCGGGTCGCAGTGTTGGCTTAGCGCGTGCCGCGGCGGCGCGCGATAGCACCGATCAAGCCCAGCCCGGTCAGCAACATGGCGTATGTCTCCGGTTCGGGAACGGCAGTGAGGATCAGGTTGCCGTCGGCTGCGTACTTCAGCCCACCAGCGGTCGAATTTCCCAGTACGCTCGTGATGGGTGCAAGAAAAGCATTGTCAACCGCCGCGTTCAGGCGCAGGGTGAAGATGCTTTCGCCGCCACCGATGGTGTCCGGTTGGTAGATGGCAGTGTCGTAGCCGGTCACCTGCAACTGCAGGCTGCCGCCGCCGAACTGCTGCAGGCCGACATTGACGTTGGACCCAGCGCCGCCAAGCTCAGTGCCCTCCATGATCTTCAGGCCGTCGCCGCCTGCAAAACCACTGTCGGTGGCGAAATTGCGGTCTGGCGTTTTGTCAAGCCAGAGGGAGAAGTTGCCTGACGTTACTGCAAAGGTCTGGCCGAAAAGATTTGAGGAGGTCAGGACGCTGGCAAAGTTGGCCACCACCGTAATTTCATAGTTGTTCGACGAAA
>JANOCN010000255.1:0-4095 GCA_031412185.1 Betaproteobacteria bacterium
CGGGCGACGCGCTGGCGTTGCTGCATGAAATGCAGGTGCACCAGGTCGAGCTGGAGCTGCAGCAGGAAGAGCTGCACAGCACGCGGTCCGAGCTTGAGGCGGCGCTGGCCCGCCAGAGCGCACTGGTGGAGCGGGCACCGGTCGGCTTCTTGACTATCGATTCGAGCACCGTGCTGCTCGAGGTAAATCTTGCCGGTGCCCGGCTGCTGGGCGCAGCGCCCGAAGACTTGCTGGGGCGACCGCTTACCAGGCTGCTGCCAGAGCCCAGTGCCGACGTTTTGCATGCGATGCTGGAACGTGCGCGTGCGGGCCTGCCGCCCGACACCTGCGAGCTGGGGCTGCTACCGCTTGCTGGCGTCGCTCGGACCGTACACGCCACTGCCGGCCGGGACACTACACCCGGGAGTTTCGTGCTGGTGCTGATGGCTGCGGTATTGCCAGCCAACTAGAAGCCTGTCGGGCTTTTGGCGCGATTCACCGCCAGAATGGGCCAACCTGCGCAAAGGCGAGGAGCTCCGTCCGGCACAAGGCGGCATTGCCGGGATGTTGGGCACCCAGCCATCCAGCCCCGAACCAGGCGCGCGGGTCCTGCTCGGCGAGGCTGCGGTAGGTGCGCAGCGCCACGCTTTCGTCGTTGTACAGACCCAGAGCATCCTGCGACGGCTTGAGTGCTGCAATAAATGCCCGGGTGTTTCGGGTCGAGTACAGCGGCGCTGAAAATTCGGCGAGGTAGCGCAGCCGCTTGAGGCGTTTTCGCACGCGATGTTGCAGCGCTTCATCCAGCAACAGGAATTTCTTGGCATCCTTCAACACCGCGGCGTGAAGTTTCTTGAGCCGTGCGTGCAGCACGTTTCGGGCCTGTTTGGCGGTAACGTTGCGTTGGTTGGGAGCAGCGCTCAGCGCTGCGCCGTGCGCCAGACCGACCAGACACAGCAGTACGTCCTGTAGCGCTGGTGAACGAACCACCACAGCGGGGTCCGGAATGTCGGTGTCCGCAGCATGGGTGTCCACGACCGGCCCCCCTGCCGCTTCCATGTGCGGCTGCAGAACTCGGGCCAGATGGCTGGCGTCCCGATGTCGGCCGAGTGCCCTGAACGCGGCTGTGAGAGGTGCATCCCAGCCCGCGTTGAATCCGGTGCCCAGGCGATGCAGTTCACGCAGCGCGGTACGCAGGCGCCGGATGCCGACGCGTAGCTGATGGATATGCTCGTCTTCGCCGTTTCCACCGGCAACTTCGCTGGCGTTGGGCAAAATCTGGTTCAAACAGGATCGCAGTACGGCCACAGCAATCTGCGAACCCGTGTCGTCGCGCTCGAACTGCGGCGCAGAGGCGGCTACGGCCGACCCGCAGGGCTGGCCCAGGCGCAAGTTCTGGCCTTTCATCGATTTCGTGATCGCGCTCACCCAAAGCCCGTGTTGCGCACACCAGTGCCGTGCGAGGCCCACTGCATGCTCTGGCTTTCCCTGCTTCAGCTCCACTTCCAGCTCGCACACGGCCAGAGAACGCGAACCAGCCACGATGTGCCCCCGGTCCAGCGCAATCTCCACCACCGACCCGTCTACCGTGACGCTTTGCTTGACCCGTTGCACGTCGGTCTCGTACAGCGCGATCAAATTCGGGAAGGATTCGCTCGTCTTCAGATTCAAGGCACGAAGGATGGCGCGCCCCATCGGTGTACCGGTGTGCCGCGCCAGGTCGACGGCCGGCAGGGTGCCCTTGGATGAAGGGCCGGAAATAGTGACGTTGTGCTCCAGTCTTTCCAGTGGTCCACTGGTCGGCCCCTTGGCGGTTTGCACCCAGCGCCGACCCTCCTTGCGCACCCGCACCACCAGCCCTTGTGTGCCAAGTGCGCCCTCTTCGGTGTCGAAGTAACAGGCCCGCAGGCGCTGCCGGGAAACCTTGCCTGAACGCATCGCGGCTACAACCTTGGGCAGGGCGTGCGAGGGAATCTCAAACTTCAATTCAAATTCGGTCATGGCGCTGCATGGGTGACAAAGGGACTCAGTTTAAGGCGCGAGATAGTAGATACAAGTGCGTTGCCGCACAGACGAACGATTGCGATACGCCTATAAACGCGTCAGGCATTGCGGTGAACGGTTTTCGCATCCGCAGCGCCTGACGGCAGACGCACCGAGTGCAAGACCAGTTGCCCAGGCTTTCTTCGGCTACCTTCATCATTGCTTGAAAGACACACCATGCCCGCTACGCAAAATCCCCGCGATAAACAGGCCGCACACACCGGCAAAGTCGCCAATGACCACAACAAGGTTGGCGATCAAACGCTGACCCAAAAGAACGAGGCGAAACGCACCCCGGAAAGCCGCACTGACCGGGAAGCACATATTGGTGGCGGCAACCAGACCCAGTCGCGCCGGGGCAATACCGGACGCTGACTTGGATTGTCCTTGCGGGGCGGCATCACGCCTCCCTGCCAATGGTAGGCAACGCTGCGCCAGCAGCGCTCGCTGGCAGTTAGACGCGCCATGAGGCCCCTTGAATCCCTGCTGCTGCTCACCAATCTGCTGACGTTCATCCTGTGGGTGCTCGGTCCACCCGTGGCGCTGCGTTGGATGCGTTTTGCAGCGCCCGCCGCGATTCTGGTCGCCGTCGCGCAAATCCTGGTGGAGGGGCTGCGCTGGCAAATGGTTCCTGCGTACGGCCTGACAGGGCTCTTCTTGCTGTTCTGGTTGCCGCATCAAATACCACGTGCGGGTGGGCTTGCCAGATGGCGAGGAACGCATGGGCCCGCGAGTGGCCTGACGGCCGGGCTGGGTTTGATCGGGCTGGTGGTCTCCGCCGTGCTGCCAGTGGTGTTGCCCGTGTTTCGGTTCCCGCATCCGACAGGGCCTTTTGCGATTGGCACGCTGACCTACCACTGGGTTGATGGCCACCGTGCTGAAATCTTTGGCGCTGATCCAAACGCCCGACGCGAGCTCGTGGTGCAGGTATGGTACCCAGCGACTGCCAGCCCGTCGTCGCGATACGCTCCCTACATGCAAGACGCCGACGTTGTTATGGCGACTTTTGCGCGTATTCAGCAACTACCGGATTTCGTCTTCGGGCACTTTAAATATGTCAGAACGAACGCCATAACGGCCGCGCCTGTGGCAGGCGATACAACGCTCTATCCAGTGCTACTGTTCCTGGAGGGGGCAACCGGCTATCGCCAGATGAACACTTTCCAGATCGAAAATCTTGTCTCGCAGGGTTATATCGTGGAGGCTATCGACCAGCCGGGCGCCGCCGCAAACATCGTGTTCCCGGACGCCCGCCAGGCAATCGGTCTCACGCTTACGCAGTTCCGTGCCACGGTTGGCCCAAGTTATTTTCCGAACAACAGCGCGCCATTCCTGAACGGCCGACTATTGGACGGTGGCAGCATCATTCCGTATCTCGCGCAGGACGTTAGCTTCACACTGGATCAGCTTGCGGCTCTGAACCAATCGGACCCACACAGACTCCTGACCGGGCGGCTGGACCTGCAACGCGTCGGCGCTTTCGGGATTTCGTTGGGTGGCATCGTGGCTGGCGAAGCCTGCCGCGTGGAGCCGCGCCTGAGGGCCTGCCTGGTGATGGACGCGCCAATGCCCACCAGCGTGGTCAATGCGGGCTTGCGACAGCCCGGTATGTGGATTACCCGGGACACCGCCACCATGAGGCTCGAAGCGCAGCGCACAGGCGGTTGGTCGGCAGAAGAGATCGAGGCACATCAGACCACCATGCGCTCGGTGTACGAGAGCCTCCCGGGGGCTGGCTACTACGTACAGGTGCCGGGAATGTTTCACAGCAACTTTACGGACATTCCACTCTGGTCTCCCCTCGCCTCTCAGGTGGGGCTCACCGGGCCGATCAACGGGCAGCGCGCACACAGAATAGTCAACGCCTATACGCTGGCGTTCTTCGACCGTCACTTGGCCAGCCGCCCGGCCCCACTGCTGGATGGGCCGTCACGACAATATCAGGAAGTCCTGTATGAATCTCGGGGTCGCTGGTAATCCCAAGCGGCAAGTATCAGCCTTCGTCGATCAGGGCAGCGCACCAGGCCAAGCCGAATTTCGCGGTGGCCGTCCGTGGGTCAAACTGAGTGCAGGGTG
>JANOCN010000256.1:0-1647 GCA_031412185.1 Betaproteobacteria bacterium
GTTCATCGACAACTTCAAGAAGGACACTGGCAACGAACCGTACAACCTGAATGGCTACGGCTACGACGGCATCATGCTGGTGGCCGACGCGATCAAACGTGCCGGCAGCACCGACAAGGACAAGGTTCGTGAGGCCATGCAGGCTACCAAAGCCTGGCAAGGCATCATGGGCGGAGTGGGCTCGGGTTACGGGTTTGTCGAGGGCAAACGCACCGGCTTTGATACCAACGGCATGGTGGTGCGCGTCTACGAAGGCGACCGCCAGGGCAAGGTGGTGCACGTCGGCAGCAAGTGAATGACCTCTTCGAACTGATCGTCAGTGCCACGGCCAGCGGCTGCGTTTACGCGCTGGTGGCATTGTCCTACCTGCTGATCACGCGGCCCACCGGCATCATCAACTTCGCGGTCGGGGAATGGGCCATGCTCGCAGCGTTTGGCGGCTTTCTCGCCTTGTCGCGGTTCGACGTGCCTTACCCGATTGGCATGGCGCTGGTGCTGGTGGCCATGTTCGGCGTGGGTTGGGCCACTGAACGGCTCACGGTGCGCCCGTTGGTAGAACGGGGTGCACCCGCACTCGCTCCGATACTCGCGCTGCTGGGCATGTTGGTGGTTTTTCGCGAGATCGTATCGCTCGGGATCGGCCCGGACCCGCAGCCAGTGCCGCCGGTGTTTGGGTTTGGCCGCCTGGAGTTCGGGCCGGTTGCGGGCTCCTACCAGAGCTTTTTTATCATCCTCGTGACGTTGTCGGTGTTTTGCGCCGTGTGGTACTTCTTCGAGCGCACCCTGGCCGGAAAGTCCTTTGAGGCAGTAGCACTCGACCGGCGCGCCGCAGCGCTGATGGGAATCAACTTGCGGCGTGTTACCTCGTTGGCATTTGCGGCCAGCGCGGGTGTTGCGGCCCTCGCGGGTGTGTTGGTGGCACCGAATGTATCGGCCCACTACCTGATGGGCCTGCCGCTGGCCATCCAGGGGTTCACCGCGCTGGTGATCGGTGGTGTCGGTCGGGTCGAAGGCGCGTTGCTGGGTGGGTTGATTCTGGCGTTCGCCGAACAATTTACGGTGCGTTACGCGCCGGTGCCACCCGGCCTGGCGATGGGTGTGCCGCTGGTGCTGCTGATTGTGTTTCTGTTGCTGCGTCCCACCGGGCTGCTGCGGGCGCGCGAGGCCAGGGCGTGAAGTCGGTCGCCGGTTTCGTGCTCGCGGCGCTGCTGCTGTCGGCGGCTGCATTCATGTTGGGCTCGTACCAGACCGACGTGTACCGCAAACTGCTGCTCTGGATCACGCTGGCACTGAGCTACAACTTCCTGTTCGGCATTGCGGGGCAGGTCGCTTTTTCGCACTTCACTTTCTATGGCATCGGTGCGTACGCCATCGTGATACTGCTGTTTCAGGTCGGGCTTCCGTTGCCGCTGGCGGTGCTGGCAGGCATCGCGCTATGTGTCGTGCTGGCACTGGTGGTGGCGATTCCGGCGACCCGGCTCGAAGGTTTTTACCTGGCTTTGGCAACATTGGCGTTTGCGCAGCTTTTCATCGTGGTTCTGAATGAGGGCGGCAAGGTCACTGGGGCGGCAGGCGGGCTGGCAAATTACCGGCTGCCCGACGTGTTTGGCGTGCGTATTGCCGGACCCTGGTACACCGTGGTCATCG
>JANOCN010000257.1:0-3728 GCA_031412185.1 Betaproteobacteria bacterium
CTACGAGGTGCGTTACCCCGCACTGGCGATCAACAAAGGGGTCTACACACCAGCCGGCCAAGGCGGCTCTGGAATGCCCGAGCAGGCGGATGCGTATGTGATGGTGTCGTACCACTTTTTGACGCCGGTGGACGCAAACCACACGCTGTATTTCTGGCTGCAACACCGCAATACCGACCCACACGATGAGACCATCACGCTGCGCAACGCCGCCGGTGCCAGGGCAGCGTTTGAAGAGGACCGGGCGATTCTGGAAGCCGTGCACCAGGGCATGAAAAACAGCGCAACACGCAGCACCGGGCTGCTGCTCGATGCGGCGGCAACCCGGTTTCGTCAGGGCCTGGCGCAGCGGATCGCCGCGGAGTCAGCCGTTCAGGGAGCGCCGGGCTCCGGCTCTTTGTAATAACCGATCATGTCGCCTTCGGTCGTCACGCCGAGACCATTTAGCAGGCGGTTCGAATAGTTGAAATAGGCGCAGACCTGGTTGACCTCCAGAATCTCGCCGTCGTCGCAGCCCGCCGCGCGCATGGCGTCGAAGTCGGCTTTTTCCATGTCGGCTACGTGGGCTGTGAGTTTGCGCGCGTAACGCAGCAACGCCAGTTCCTTGCCGGAGAACACCTGTTCGGGTTTTGCATCGGAGAGCGCCTGCCAGATCTGCTGCGAACGAGGCGCGTCGTTTATCAGGCGCCTTGCATTGGCAAAGTGGTGCGTCAGGCTGTAGTCACAGCGATTGGTCATGCTCACGTACGAGGCCACC
This sequence comes from Betaproteobacteria bacterium, assembly GCA_031412185.1. Classification (GTDB taxonomy): domain Bacteria; phylum Pseudomonadota; class Gammaproteobacteria; order Burkholderiales; family Burkholderiaceae_C; genus CAISIP01. Next base: position 758 of record JANOCN010000257.1, read on the forward strand.
ACCTCGAGAAACCAGAATGGCAAGGTGTTGTCGGGGTTGTGCAACACGTTTTTGTAGAGCACTAGGTGGCCCTCCATGCTGTGCGGGCGCAGACTGTGCGCACGCATGACGTTGTCTACGGTGCCGTGGGGCGTGGTGACGCGCTGGTACATCTCCTTGAGTTTTCCGGTGGCGTCCGCCAGCGGGACCATGTGTATCCATGCACTCATTGGGGTACCTTCCTGGCTGACCGGCGGTCAACCGGTTTGTTGGCAAAAAGCCTGCGCACCATCGGCACAAAGGTGTCCAGTGGTTCGCAAACATACCTCGGGTCGCAGGCTGCCTGGTCGTACCGGGCAACAAACTCTGCCGTCCAGTCGAAATGCGGGTGGCCGCGCCAACGCTCTCGCTCATGCGGGTCCACACCGGGAAGATGCGGGGAGTGCAGATTCTGGAACGTTGCATGGTGCTGCAGCATCCAGTGGTTGCGGTCCGACACGTAGGCTCCCAGCAGGCAGGCCGCGAAATCGCCATGCAGCAGCGGGCAGACAGTAAATCCGACGTCGTGCAACAACGCCACCACGACATCTTCTTCTGGCAGACCGTCGCGCAGCACCATGCTGGCCGACTGCAGCGAATGGCGGTAGTTGTTGACCATGTAGCCGAACGAAGGGTCGTTCGCGGACGCACTGAGCAGACGCAGGGCCTGCGCTGCTTGCTGCTGGGCCAGGTAGCTGGCGCGCTGGCGCTCGAGCTGCGCCCAGTCGGCAGCCGAAAAATCTTCGAGGGAGATTTTTTCGACATAGCGCCAATGCGGGTCGGCCAGGGGTGTGTAGTTGGTGTCGAGCATGGGCATTCATGAAGTTAACCAGGCACTGGTAGCCAACCGCCACGGCGCCAGTGCGCGCTCCACCGCTGGATGTTGGCCGGTAGCTTCGAGCCATTCGCGCAGCCTGGCTGGTAGAAGGATCGGCTGGCCGCATGCGGCCAGCACCTGTGCAGCCAGCGGTACGGTCACCAGCGGCCCGCAATCTGCCAGGCTGATCTGGGGGGTTAGCAGGTACGGCGCAGGTGCCGACCACTGCGCGAGCTGATCGAGTCTGCGCTCGATCTCCTGACGCAACTGCCCTACGCGCTCCGAATCACGGGTGGGTGGTTTGACGTGCCCAAACAGCGCCCGCACTGCAGGCTCCAGGTACAGATCGTGGAAACGGCACAAGAAGCGGACCTTGGCGCGTTGTTGCAAATCGTGCGGCAACATGGCGGGCTCAGGATAACGCTCCTCCAGAAACTCGTTGATGGCTTCAGACTCCGACAGCACCCAATCGCCGATGCGGATCGCCGGCAAGCTGCCCATAGGCACCATCGATCGGTACTCCTGCGAGCGGTAGCCACCGGGCGGGGCACATTCGGTAAACGCCACGTTCTTGACGCACAGGACCAGGCGGACTTTAGCGCTGTAGCTCGACAGGGCGCTGGCGTAGAAAATCATGCTCAAACTTCAGCCAGGAACTGCGCGTAGTCCCGCGCGGCGGCAGCCGCAGCAGCGGCCACCAGTTCGGCACCGTGTTCGGGCCGTCCCAGCGCAGAGTGTGAGCCCACCCGCCCATCCGGGAACTGCGCCCGGTGCGATGCCGCATTGTGATGGTTGTCACCCGCATGCAGGCGCATGAAATCAGCGCTCAACGTGGCAGGTGCAGCCAGTGTATCGGGCTGGCTCTGCGCGGGCATCTGGTGGCGCGTGATCGCCAGCTCGGAGGGCGTGGCATGCATGCCCTCACCCACTCCATACAGGCGCTGGCGAATCTCGTTGACTTCCGGAAAATCCCACCAGCTACGCAGCCTGCAATGGATGGCACTAGAGGCGGAACGGCCCAGGCTGTGGTCTGCGTACAGTTCCTGAAACGCGCACACAGCCGGCGCAATGTTGCCACCGTGCCCGTTCAGAAAATAGAAGTGGCGGAAACCCTGGCGGGCCAGCGACTGCACGTAATCGACGATGACGTGTATCAGCGTGGAGGGTCGCAGGGACACGGTCCCCGGAAACGCCAGATTGAACTGGGCTGGCCCCAAAACCAACGCCGGCCCAACCAGAGCGCCACTCTGCAACGCCATCGCCTGCGCGATCGCCATGGACGTGTAGCTGTCAGTGCCGATCATGCCGGTCGGGCCATGCTGCTCGGTCGAGCCCGTCGGTATCACCACGCCGTTGGAAGTTTTCAGGTAGGCCTCGACTTCAGGCCAGGTCGATTGGTGCAGCAGCATCGTCAATGGGCGTTGGCCATCTTGCGCTCGAGCCTGCGCACCAGCCAGGACACGACCAGGATCACAGCCAGGTATTCCACTACGAGCAAGGTGTAGATCTCCAGTGGCCGGTATTCGTTGACGTTGAGTTCATTCGCGCGCCGGGTCAGCTCAGGCAAGCCGATCACAGAAATCAGCGACGACATCTTCAGCACATACACAAACTGGTTGCCCAGTGCCGGCAAAATCACCTTGATGGCTTGTGGCATCACCACCAACCGCATTTGCTGGCTCCAGGACAGCCCGAGCGACTTGGCGGCTTCGAGCTGGCCCTTGGGAACTGACTGGATGCCCGCCCTTAAAACCTCGGCCTCGAAGGCGCTGTCGCTGATCGCCAGCGACAGCACACCGGTGGCGAAAACTCCCAGTTGCAGTCCGATGATCACTGGTAGGCCGTAGAAGACCCATAACAGGAGCACCAGCAGCGGTATGGAGCGAAACAACTCGACGTACACGCGGTTGACGCGGTTCAGCGACTTGCGCTTGGACAGCCCGGCCAGTGCAACCAGCGTGCCCAGCAGCACCGACAGAAGAATCGCGCACAGGGACACACTGAGCGTCGCCCACACACCACCAATCAGAAACTCCAGGTTGGAGCGCCCTTTGTCCCTGAACGGGTCAAGAATGTACCAGCCCCAGTTGTAGCTCGACCCACCCCCTGATGTGCCTGCACATCCAGCCAGCAGGG
>JANOCN010000258.1:0-4006 GCA_031412185.1 Betaproteobacteria bacterium
CTACCGGGCAGCGCGACCCGTTCTAGTCCTTGGAGCATGATGGGTTGGTCACACGCCAGATAGCCGCCAGGCACCAGAATCTGCAGCAAGCTGGGGGCAAGGTCGGCTGCCAACCGCGTGGAGGCGTCCCGGTTGGCGCTGCCGATGTCGGCATGAATGAACGAAGCGTCTGGCTGTCCCTCGGCAAGATAGGCCGGGAGGGACACGCGAAAGTCGCCCAATCTCAGGCAGTCGGCGGGAGGAATGCAATCGGGGTGGGCGGCTACCTCCCGGTCAAACACAAAAATAGCGCGGCCGGGGAAACGCTCCCGCAAATGGTCGTACGTTCTGCCATTGCCCAAACCCAGCTCCAATACCGGCCCTGGATGGCTCAACATTTCGGCCGCCACCATGTCAATACATTCCCGTTGCGCTTGTACGCGGCGAATGAAAACGTCAAGTCGAGTCATCAAGACACTCACTTTCAAGGTGGAAGGCGGGCGTATGCCGCGCGCGAATTATCCGTCCGCCGCGCGGCAGCCCGACACAAGAAGCCGGCGTCTACGACTTGGAACCCTCTGCCGCCCCCGGCCGCGGGTAGAATTTCTGGGTGACTGCAGCTACCACAGCGCCCATCATCGTCGCGATGCTCGCCGTGGGTATGGCGCTGTCTTTTGTGCTGGCTGATCGAAATTCGCCGACCAGCCGTGCGCTGGCTGAGTTTCTGGTTTTTGTGGGTATCTCCATCGCCATCGACGTGCTCTGGGTGTTGCCCATGCGCCAGGAGCTTGGTGTTGTGCCATGGGAGGGAATTTTCGCCATTCCCCAAGTCCTGGCCTTCGTGTTTGCCTACGAATGGGTATTACGCGTCAGACGAACTATTCCGGCAGGCAATCTGAATACGCGCGGCCCTGACCGCCTGTTGCGTGCGGCTCAGGGCCTGGCATTGTTCTACGGCCTGACCGCCCTGGTGTTTCCCCAACTGCGGGCAGAAAATTTTGGCAACCTGCAGCTGGAACCAGGCGAGCGCCTGCATCCGTCGTTCTGGCTTTTCTCGGTGCCGCTTGGGTTGTCGCTTGCGCTCGGCACAGCCGCCACCCTGTTTACGCTGAACCGTCGGCCGGACCGGGCAGAGGCCAGGCGTCTGATCGGTTTTGCAGTCGGCGCGCCGTTCATGGCCTCGGGCGTGGTGCTGCCCAACGACCTCGCACCGCTGGTCAGCGCGCTCGGATTGTTGATATTGCTGGTCGGCTCGGTCCAGTACCACGTCACGCAGGGCCAGCGCGCCCAGTTCCTGTCGCGTTTTCTGGCCCCGCAGGTGGCCGAGCTGGTTACCCGGCGCGGGCTGAAGAGTGCCACCGAAGAGAAGACGCTGGAGCTGTCGGTGGTGTGCTGCGATCTGCGCGGCTTTACGGCGTTTTCGGCAGCTACGTCTTCCAGGCGCGTGATCGAAATTTTGCGTGAATATTACGACGCAGTCGGTGCGGCGGCTGCGGCCTGCGGGGGCACCATCAAAGACCAGGCCGGTGATGGCGTACTGATCCTGGTAGGCGCACCGCTGCCGTTCTCGGACCACGCGCAGCGCGCGCTGGAACTCGCGCGCCAGATTCGTGTGGTCGGTATGGAATTGACCAGCCGCTGGTCGAATGACGAGATGCGGCTTGGCGTCGGTGTGGGTGTCGCCAGCGGCTTTGTTACCGTAGGGGTGATTGGCGGTGCGTCCAGGCTGGAGTACACCGCCGTCGGCTCCCCGGTCAACCTCGCGTCGCGCCTTTGTTCGGAAGCGGCTCACGGGGAAGTGCTGGTGGATACGCGCACCATGGAGCTAATGGGCGCCAGCGCCCAGCATTCGGGCCTGCGCGCAGGTTTGGCGTTGCAGCTTAAGGGTTTTGCGCTGCCGATGCAGAGTTACGTGCTCCAAGCCGCTTAAGGTGCCTCTGCGCAAAGAGCCGTAGGTGGCACGGCGTGCCGCTGGCGGCCCTTGCTCAGGCGGCAGTTGGCGGGGGAGCGTTTGCGAGATGCGCGGTCGTGTTGGCCAACCGTGCGGACAAGGTCCGGATCAGTTCGATCGCAGCGTCTGGATTCTCGCGGATCACGCTGCGAAACAAGTCGGCCGAAATCCGGAGCACTTCGACACGGGTTTTGGCGGTGGCAGTAGCCGTTCTGGGAACGTGACAGAATATGGCGATTTCGCCAAGAATCTCGTTGCTCCCCATGTTACCGATGACAAGTGGCCCTTCGTCCCGGTCCACCGATATCTCGACGTTGCCCTCGATTACTACGTAACACGCGTCGCCCACAGCACCGGCATGGAAAATTTCCTGCCCTGCGCCGTAGGTCAAGCGCTCGCTGCTAAAACACAAGAGCTTCTGTTTCGCCGGTGCAATCTTGCTGAAGATCGGGAACCTGCGGATCAGTTCTACTTCCTGTTCCAGACTCATGGTATGCCTCCAGTGCCGGCCATCAGCCGGGCCTCAATAGTTTATGCAGCGCCCCGCCCTGCCCCATCAACACCTCAAAATCACCGTACTCGACCAGTTGGCCCCGGTCCATCACCAATACCTTGGCAAAGTGGTCTGCCAGATCGACCCGGTTCAGCACCCAGAACACGCTGCAGCCCGCACGGGCCTCCAACACGTTGTTCACCAGCTTATTTTGCGCCGAAGGGTCCAGCACTGCAGCAGCCTGGTCAAGTATCAGCACGGAAGGCCGTTTCAGCAAGGCCCGGCCAATCGCCACCTTTTGCCGGTCCGGAATCGACAGGCGCGTACCACCCGTGCCGACCTGGTAGCCCAGGCCAATCGTCAAAACCAGTGGCCGCAATTGCAGTTCGTCGAGAATTTGACGCATCAGCGCACCGATCTGCGCACTGCCACCGGCCTGGCTGCTGGAAATTTTTCCAAACAGAATATTGTCTTGCAGCGACGCTGCGCCGTTGTAGCGTTGTGGGTCAAAAAACTCAATGGCCCCGCGCAGTTCCTCGGGCAGGCCCGAGGCGAACAAAAGCCGTGCCTCGAGAATCCGGGTTTCCATGGTTTCGTCCACCAGGCCCAGCCGGTGTTTGGTTACCACCAGCTTGAACGGCAGCGCCAGCAGCAGGCTGCGATCAGCTTCGCTCACGCGGTCCAGCCCCACAGACGCCACGCGCGACAGGATTTCTTTAACCTTGGGCAAATCGTCATAGGCAATAAAGCTGAAACGCTCGAACAGCTCGTGCCCCGGCGGCAGATCACTGAACAACTCCAGCATGGTCTCGGCGAGTTTATGCCCCACCTTGAGCAGATCGGCCGACAAGCCGGTATCGTCAAGCACCTTGCGCACATAGGGGTTGACCGCCAGATTGTCAATGTCAAAAGTCTTGCCCACCGGTGTGCCAAACAACAGGTTCTCAGCCATGGTTGCGTTGCGGTTGTACAGCCGCGGGTCGAAACGCTCCACCAGTTCCATCAGCTCCGGCCGCCCGAGCCGCTCGCGCATCGTATCCCGCGCATGCAAGATGTTTTCTTCGAGCCCTGGTGTGCGGACGGCACCCACCGCACTTCGCAGACCGATCTCGAACAGCGTCTCTTCAAGATCCACCGTCTTGAGAATTTCCAGGATACGCGCCTCCATCTCGGGCGCACCGCCAACACCAGCGGCTTCGTAGTCGAGCCACTCCGCCGCGATGTCCAGCGTCGAATTGCCGGCGCGTGCCGCCTCCCTGCTCTGACTGTCGCGCAGGCGCCGCGCTTCGCCCTCATAACTGGCTGCGGTGACCGGACGATGCTTCAGGCTGTACAGCAGGTTTTCGCGCACGCTGACCGGGAACAGGTAGGAGGCAGAACCGACGTAGCCGATCGCCCGCCCTGTGACCGCCTCTGGCGCCCGTGTCATGTCGATACCGCCCATCTCGATGGTGCCGCCGGCCGGTACCTGCAACCGTGCCAGCAACTGCGCCAGATCACCTGCGCCCGACCCGGCGGGCCCGACGATGGCCACATGCTGGCTCATGTCTACATCGAACGAAACCCCGTCCACTATCTTGGCA
>JANOCN010000259.1:0-6135 GCA_031412185.1 Betaproteobacteria bacterium
CACCGACGCAGGTGCTGACCCTAGGGGTGCGCGCCGAGCATGTCCGCCTGCACGCGGACAATGCGTCGGCCACAACCGGCGCCAGCGCCTGCGTCAGCCGAATCGAACGCCTGAGTGACCAGAATCTGGTCCATCTGAAACTGACAGGTACATCACACACCATGATCGCAACTGCGTTGCCGAGCCATGGTTTGGCGGTTGGCGACCGCGTGCGCGTCGAGCCCCTGCACAGCCTCTGGTTCGACGCGGCTGGCCAGCGGGTGCGGGCTTGAGCCATTTGCCGCAACACCATCAGGAGTCACCAATTTCCATGTCACTGCACCACATCATCCAGACCGCGACGCAGACGCTGATCGACCATGTCGAAGAACTGACGGCACTGGACCAGGCCATCGGTGACGGTGACCATGGCCTGAACATGAAGCGTGGGTCGCTGGCCATTCAGGCCAAACTCCCCGAACTGCAGGACGCCGACTTGAGCGACGCGCTGAATTTGATGGGCAAGACCTGCGTGTCCATGATCGGCGGTTCATCGGGCCCGGTGTTCGGGACCCTGCTGATGACCCTCGGCAAACAACTCCCGCCGCAACCCGACTCGGCAGCATGGGCGACCGCCCTGCGCGCTTCGATCGAGGCGCTGACCCGGTTGGGCAAGGCGGAGGTGGGTCAAAAAACTTTGCTCGACGTGCTGGACCCGGTGCAAAAAGTTCTGGCGTCGGGTGGTGATGACATGCTGGCGCGGGTGCGCCAATGTGCACATGACAGCGCCGCTGCCACAGCATTCATGGATGCAACACGGGGCCGTTCATCGTTTCTCGGGGATCGCGCCAAAGGCCATGTGGATCCGGGTTCACGATCCATGGCGCTGCACATCGGCGCGATTTGCGACAGCCTGCAAACGACCTGAGCCATCTGTGACATCGCCACTGCCCATCCCATTCAATATCTCCAGCACTTATTACCCGAGGCGCCCATGAAAAAGCTCATGAATCACGTAGACAACATCCTCACCGAGTCGCTCGACGGCTTTGTGGCGGCGCATGGCGACATCGTTGCGCTTGGAGCCGAGCATGAATTTGTGCGGCGCAAAACCACCAGGCCGGGCAAAGTGGCGCTGATCTCTGGCGGTGGCGCTGGCCATGAGCCCTTGCACGCCGGGTTTGTCGGACACGGCATGCTGGATGCCGCCTGCCCTGGCCAGATATTCACATCGCCGACTCCCAACCAGATGCTGAACGCGGCGCAATCCGTCGATGGCGGCGCCGGCGTGTTGTTCATCGTGAAAAACTATTCCGGCGACATGATGAATTTCCAGATGGCCGCCGAGATGTTGGACCAAGACAACGAAACCGTCATCGTCAACGACGATGTCGCAGTTGAGAATTCGACCCACACCACCGGCAGGCGCGGCGTAGCGGGCACCCTGGTGGTTGAAAAAATCGTTGGCGCTGCGGCTGAGCGTGGCGACAGCCTGCGCCAATTGAAAGTGCTGGGTGATGCAGTCAACAAGGCCACGGCCTCGATGGGCGTGGCTTTGACCTCGTGCACGGTGCCCGCGGCGGGTTCTCCGACTTTTCAGATCAACGTCGGCGAGATGGAGGTTGGCGTGGGCATTCACGGTGAACCCGGTCGCCGCCGGGTGCCATTGGCCAGCGCCGACGCGATCGCCGCGGAGTTGACATCCGCCATACTGAAAGACCTGAATCTTGGGGCGGGCCAGGAGGTGATCTTGCTTGTAAATGGCTTTGGCGGAACGCCCATGCTGGAGCTGTACCTGATGGTCAACGCGGCGCGCAAAGTGTTGACAGAAAGCGGCATCAGGGTGGCGCGTTACCTCACCGGGTCGTATGTCACGTCGCTTGAAATGGCAGGCTGCTCGATCACCGTCTCCGCTGTGGACACGCAGATGCTTGCGTTGTGGGATGCCCCGGTGCACACTGCTGCGTTGCGTTGGGGCATGTGACCGGGATGCGTCGGCTGGCATATTGTGTTCAGATCTTTGGTTGCTGCCTGACCGCCTATTGGCAACAGCGTGTGACGGCAGACAGCCGCTCGACTCACCTTTGGATCAAATGAACCGGCGCGAGAATGTATTTGCCCTCGTCGTGCTAGGAGGCCCGGCTGTGGCGTTGCCGTTCGCGGCGCTAGCGCAACAGCAGCGGTTGCCCGTGATTGGCTACCTAGACAGTTCCGGCGTGCCCAAGTGGTTCGACGCGTTTCAGAACGGATTGACTGAGCTGGGATACGTGCAGGGCCGAACAGTTGCGATCGAGTCGCGATCTGCGGACGGTCGAGCCAGTCGATTGGCGGATCTTGCCGCCGAACTCGTCCGCCTGCATCCGACAGTCCTTGTCGCCTCAGGGTCAGCCGCAGCAGCCGCTGCAAAGAGTGCCACGGCGACGATTCCGGTTGTGTTCACGTTCGCAACAGACCCGGTCGCGCTCGGGCTCGTAGCAAGTCTCGCGCGTCCAGGCGGTAACGTGACGGGGCAGTCAAACCAAGCCCCAGGCCTTGTGGGCAAGAGGCTTCAGGTCCTCACCGAGGTAGTGCCCGGCGTCTCCCATTTCGGCGTCGTCTGGAGCCCCTCCTCCACTCAAGTCGACTTTCGCGAAATACAAGCAGCCGCTGTCACATTGCGCCTGGTGCTCGATTCCTTCGAAGTCACGCAACCGGATGATATTGATGCCGCGTTCAAGAAAGCGGCAGACCGGACCAGCGGCGTCGCGGTGCTAAGCGGTCCGCTCATCTTCACGCACCGCGAGCGCGTCGTGGCCGCGGCGGCCCGGCACAAGGTACCGGCGATTTACTACGATGAAGCATATTCTGAGTCTGGAGGCTTGGTGTCCTATGGCCCGAGCATTCTCGGATTTCATCGCAGGGCCGCGACTCTTGTTGACAAGATACTGAAAGGTGCCAAACCCGGCGACCTTCCAGTCGAGCAGCCAACCAGGTTCGAGCTCGTCGTGAACCGTAAAACTGCCAAGGCAATGGGACTGACCGTCCCTCAGTCAGTCATCCTGCGCCCCGACCAGGTGATAGAGTGACAGCTTTGGGCCGGGACCACCTGTGACATCGCTTTTCCCGCACGTGCCACCGAACAGCGGTTTGCAGCACGGCGCACCGTAGTCTGCGCGCGCCTGAAACCGCGTTCTCGCTGTTGCCCAGGAACTTCTTCATGCGCAGGTGCTGCTTGATCCACTGAACGTGACTAAAAAACCGATCCTGATCACCGGCATCTCTGGGTTCATCGCGAAACACTGTGCCCTGGAATTGCTCAAGCATGGTTATGCCGTGAGAGGCACCGTGCGCCGCATGGCAAAGGCAGACGAGGTGCGAGCGACGCTGGCAAAGCATTGCGACACGACGAAGTTAACCTTTACCGAGGCGGACCTTCTTTCTGATGCAGGCTGGACGGCAGCCATGGAAGGTACTGGCGGCGTGCTCCATGTAGCGTCACCGTTCCCGGCCGGCGAGCCGCGGGACCCAGAGGAACTGCTGCGACCGGCAGTTGATGGGACGCTCCGAGTGTTGCGTGCAGCGCTCGCTGCGGGAGTTCCTCGCATTGTCCAAACGTCCTCTATGGCGGCCGTGTTGGCCGGCCATCCTCACGAGAGAGCCAAACCCTTTGACGAGGACGACTGGTCCAAAACCGACACGCCCGGCGTCACGACGTACTACCGGTCCAAGACCCTTGCAGAAAAAGCAGCACGCGACTTCGTCAGATCCGCCGGAGGGGATCTGCACTTCTCCACAGTCAACCCCGGCTTTGTGCTGGGCCCGGTGCTCGACGGAGATATCGGTACGTCGGCAGAAGTCATCCGGATGTTTCTGCGCGGGAAGTACCCTGGGACGCCCCGCATCTACCTCACCGTCGTCGATGTTCGTGACGTAGCCAAGATGCACAGGCTGGCACTGGAGTCGACCGAACCCAGCGGTGGGCGGTATCTGGCCATTTCGGAGGCACTCCGCTTCCTGGATATGGCGCTCCCGATTCGGCGCGAACTTGGTCCCGCGGCCCGCAAGGTGCCCAGACGCGAGTTGCCAGACTTCCTGGTTCGCCTGGTTGCCCTGTTCGACCCTACCGCACGATTGATTCTTCCCGATCTGGGTCTCCAGTTTCGAGTCGACAACTCGCGTACGCGTCGTGCCCTAAATATGAAGTTCATCCCGGTTGCCGAGTCTGCACCTGCCATGGCGTCGAGTCTGATCGAGTTGGGGCTGGTCTAACAAAAACCACACATTTGCAGCGACAGCTAACCTCTTGCGGGGACGTCCCACGCAGCCAGGTAGCAGCACGCAAGGGCGATGCATTCGAGCAGTTTTGCGCGCGGTACCTCGGGGCACACCGGATCACATACAGTGTGGTGTAACGGTATCGGTCCAACCGACCCGCACCCGACAAGATTGCCCCGAAAACGCACAGCACATGGGAGTTCAGGCGATGACATTGCAACGACTCCTGGGAATCGAGCTACCGATCATTCAAGCACCCATGGCGGGTGTGCAAGGCAGCGCACTGGCGGCAGCGGTTTCCAACGCTGGCGGGCTGGGCTCACTGCCCTGCGCCATGCTCAGTCTTGACGCCATGCGCAAGGAACTGGCGGCTATCAAGGCCAAAACCAGCAAGCCTTTGAACGTGAATTTCTTCTGCCACGCAGCACCTGCGTTCAGTATGGAGCGTGAAGCGGCGTGGCGAGCTGCGCTTGCGCCCTATTACAAAGAGTACGGGATCGATATAAACAGCATTCCCTTCGGGCCGGGACGCGTGTCCTTCGGTGCCGAGCATGCCGACGTGCTGGACGAATTCAAGCTCGCCGTCGTGAGTTTTCATTTTGGTTTGCCCTCGGCCGAACTGCTCGCGCGCGTGCGCGCCTGCGGCTCAAAGATTCTGTCTTCGGCCACGACCGTTGAAGAGGCCCGGTGGCTCGAAGCACACGGGGTCGATGCAGTCATCGCGCAAGGCCTTGAGGCGGGCGGACATCGCGGCGTCTTCCTGTCGGATGATCTGACTTCCCAAGTCGGCACATTCGCCCTTGTGCCGCAAATCGCGCGGGCAGTGAAAATCCCTGTCATTGCTGCTGGCGGCATTGCCCAGGCGAAGGGCGTTGCAGCTGCCCTGGCGCTTGGCGCAGCCGGGGTACAGGTTGGCACGGCTTACATGCTCTGCCCTGAAGCGACGACCAGCGCAATACATCGCGCCGCACTCAAGAGCGAGGCCGCTTGCCATACGGCCCTCACGAACCTGTTCACTGGGCGGCCCGCCCGAGGAATCGTGAATCGCATCATGCGGGAGCTTGGCCCGATCAGCGCCACTGCACCCACTTTTCCCTTGGCCACCGCTGCCATAGCGCCCTTGCGCGCCAAGGCCGAAAGCCAAGGCTCGGGTGATTTCTCGCCTCTGTGGTCTGGCCAGAATGCGAGCGGATGCAAGGAGATTCCGGCCGCCGAACTAACACGTGAATTGGCCTCGGACATCTAGCGGTCGACGCCGTATTCGAAGTATCGAGCGCAACTTGATGGCGCTTCCGCGCCCGGACAACGCACCTTGCAAGGCTACCCGGCTCACCCATGCCAAAGCGCGCCGTCCCCGGATCAGATCTTTGCAATCCCAGATCAGCCCTCAAAGACCGCTTGCAAGTCCGGAGGTGCGCTGGGCTTGCGCAATCGCGTCTGACTGCGCCGACAGCCGGTTCATGCTTTGAGCGTGATACGCCAGCGCTTCCGGTGCAAGATCGGACGTCGGGGTCGGCGCATGGGGAAAGTGGCCGAAGGTATCGGTCCCGCGAACCAGTGAAACAGCGTCGGGGTTGCTGCCCACCTGCCTGACGTGGGTCGGCATGTAGCGGATTGCCAGACCGATCCGGCGCTGGTCAGACGGGTTTGGCTCCGAACCGTGAATCAGCAACACATGGTGCAAGGACATCTGCCCAGGCTGAAGTTCCAGCACCACTGCTTTGGCAGGGTCGACCATGACGGCGACTTCCTGCCCACGGGAAAGCATGTTGTCGGACGAGAACGTTTCCACGTGTGGAATCTGCTTTTCAAGGTGCGAGCCCGGGACCACCTGCATCGCGCCGTTTTCTTGCGTGCTAGGGGAAAGAGCGACCCAGGCGGTCACCACCTCCAGCGGGCTAA
>JANOCN010000260.1:0-2147 GCA_031412185.1 Betaproteobacteria bacterium
AACCCCGGCACCTTCGAGCGTGACCGCTTTCGCGCCTTTCGCAGCGCGGGGGTGACCCGGCTATCGGTTGGCGTGCAAAGCTTCAACGATGCGCATCTCAAAGCGCTCGGCCGGGTGCATGACAGTGCCCAGGCGCTGGCCGCCGTGGAGGAAGCAGCACTGGCGTTTGACACGTTCAACCTGGACATCATGTACGCGTTGCCCGGCCAGACCATGGCACAGCTGCAAGAAGACATGGCCACTGCGTTGTCGCTGCAAAGCCCGCATATATCGATCTACCATCTGACGATCGAGCCCAACACCTACTTCGCGAAGTTTCCACCGGCGGTCCCCGACCAGGACACCGCCTATGACATGCTGGACACCATCACCGGCATGACTGCAGCTGCAGGCCTTGGGCGTTATGAAGTGTCGGCTTACGCCAAAGCCGGGCACCGCTGCTGGCACAACCTCAACTACTGGCAGTTCGGCGACTACCTCGGCATCGGGGCCGGTGCCCACAGCAAAGTCAGTTTCGCGCACCGCATCGTGCGCCAGGTGCGCCACCGGGAGCCACAGCTTTATATGGACAAGGCGATGGCGGCGGATTGTGTGGCCAGCAGCACAGAGGTGACGCGGGCTGACCTGCCGTTCGAGTTCATGCTGAACGCCCTGCGCCTGAAAGAAGGTTTCGACCTGGCGCTCTACACCGAGCGGACCGGCCTATCCATGACGGCCATCGAAAAAGCGCTGAAAGAGGCGCAAGGTCGGGGTTTGATCGACCGCGATCTGGTGCGGGTGTGGCCAACCCCACGGGGATTTGACTTTTTGAACGATTTGCAGGCACTTTTTCTGGCCGATGTTGTCTGACCAACTTTGGTGAACCCGATGCCGCTACCCAACACTCCTGCACCCGCTGTAACAGCGAGCGATCCCCAGACCACACCGCCCAGCCCGCTCTTCGGCCCCCATGAGGGGTGGTCTCTGGAGCCGGTGGGCACCTGGTTGATGACCGAAGGTCGCCAGATGCTCGACCCGCAACTTCTGTTGACGGCGTTGATGGAGCGGCTGGACGCGGCTGGTGCGCAGATAGACCGCGTCAGGATATCCAGCCGTACCTTGCACCCGCAACTGTTGGCGCTGGGCGTGTTGTGGACGCGTGCGAGTGGTGTTGAGCAGCAGAATGCCCCCCAGAGCGTGCGCGGCTCCGACGCCTACGTCGGTAGCCCGATGCAGTACGTGAACGAATACAAGCAGATGTTTCGCAAGCGGCTCGATGCCGGTATCGGTGAAAGCGAGAATTCGGTGTTGCACGAGATGCGTGCGGAGGGTATGACCGACTACGTAGCCGTGCCGATGATTTTTGGGTCAGGTACTGTCAATGCCATCACCCTGGCCACCGCCGCACCGCAAGGCTTCAGTGCAGCCGATCTGGAGCGATTTACCGCTCTGGCAAATTTGATGGCACCGGTGTACGAAGTGATCAATCTCCGGCGGACCACGCTGGGTCTGCTGAGCACCTTTGTTGGCCGTCGTATCAGCGAGCGGATATTGCAGGGGCAGGTGAAGCGTGGCGACGGCGAACGCATCGAGGCTGCATTCTGGTATTCGGACCTGCGTGGCTTCACGTCGCTTTCCGAGACATTGCCGACCGACGAGTTATTGCGCATGCTCAACGAATACTTTGAGTACTGCGCCGCTGCAGCCGCGGCGCGCGGAGGTGAAATTCTGCAGTTCATCGGCGATGCAATCCTGATCGTGTTCGAGATCTCCTCGCCAGAGAAAGAAGTCGCAGTCTGCGAGTCGGCGCTGGATGCGGCCATAGACGCGTTTGCCTCGATTGCGGTTGTCAACCACCGGAGGCGGCGCGCAGGCCAGCCAGCCATCGAGTTCGGGCTGGGCCTGCATGTCGGCACTGTGACGCACGCCAACGTCGGCTCACCGGATCGGCTGTCGTTTAACGTGGTGGGTCCGGCGGTCAACATGACCGCGCGTATCCAGGAGTTGACCAAGGAGACGCGCGTACCGCTGTTGATGTCGTCGGATTTCGCACGCATGCTGCACCGCCCGCTCAGGAAGGTGGGCCGTTACGATCTGCGCGGGATTGGCAAAGCGCAGGACGTGTTTACCCTGGTCGCGAAAATACTCTGCGACGGCGCAGGCGGCCT
>JANOCN010000261.1:0-1547 GCA_031412185.1 Betaproteobacteria bacterium
ACCTGGATGATCAAGGTCATGGCTGTGTCTCCCGCGGCACATCCGGTGAAAAGGCCAATGCCGCCGCCCTGGAGAACCATTTGTTCGATCAACTCGATCAGGCCGCGCAGCCCGGTCGGGCCCTGCGGGTGTCCCCACACCAGAGAACAACCAAACTGGTTCATCTTATCAAGGGGAAAATTCATTTCGCGGGAAAACACGATGTCGTTGACCACGAATGGGTTGTGGGTCTTCACGTGGGTCACCTGGTCCATCGACAGCCCGGCATTCTTTAGGGCGGCGTGCGAGGCGGGAACGGGCGCATAGGGCATCAGCGCCTTGTCGGTTCTGGCGAGGCCTACACCGAGCAGGCGTATGCGAATTTCCGGCCGGGTAGAGAGACCGTCGACCTTTTCTTGCGAACAGACGAAAAGCGCCGCGTTTCCGTCCGCAGGGTGGGTTTGCCCACCGTAAGTAATGGTTCCACCTTCGATGACCGGTTTGAGTTTGTCAAGTGCCGCAGCGCTGGTGGTATGTACGCCTTCATCGCCCTCCATGCGCGACACGATCTTGCGCAAGCGGGCGTCAGGAACTTCGAAAGGCAGGGACATATAACGCCGCTGAAACGCACGGTCATCGGCGAGTGCATCCTGGTATTGGGCATAACGCTGCAGCGTCACCTCGTTTTGCTCAGCGCTCGTGATGCCAAAGCGCCGCGCCACGTTTTCACCGGTCTCCACCATCGCTACGTGGGCGAACGGATCCTCCTTGAAGTTGTCCATCACCCAGCTCTCGTGGCTGCCGTTGCCGCCTGGGCCGCTGGGGTCTGGGTAATAAATTTGTGGTCCGTTGCTCACGCGGTCGGCCGTAAGCACCAACACGCATCCGGCACGCCCGGCACCCACTTCGTCTGCCGCCATCGTGACGCAGCGCGCCGAGGTTGCACACGCCTGTGCGACGCTGGGGCCACCTACATGCTCGAACCCGATAAGACCCATAGCCCACGGGAGTCCGTAAAAGCTGCCCCGCTGCGGCACGCTCAAGCCCAACACCCCATAGTCGATCGGCGCGGACTGCAGGCCCCGAGCGGCTATTTCGCGTTTGGCGTTCCACGCGGCAAATTCCAGGCTGTGCAGGTGCGACAGCGACCCTTGCCAGCGGGCAAACGGCGTAGACCAATACTGGCCATAGGGGATGAAGGCTGGATTCATTGGGGAGTCAGTCAAAGTGGCAGTTTCGCTCGGGATTTACATCCGGCTGCTGGCCAGGTGCAGCGGCGTTTTTCCTTCAAGGAAACGCGCGATATTGCGGGCAGCAGAACGCGCGAGGTCGGCAAAGATGCCGGGAACCATGGCCGAATTGTGCGGGGACCCCAACACGTTGGGCAGGTCAAAGAACGGGTACTCCAGCGCAAACGTGCCGCCATACATCGGCTCGGTCCACCACACGTCCAGGCATGCGCGAAAGCCGGGGTTTTCTTTCAGATGCGAGAACAAGGCTGCTTGCTGTACCAGTGCGGCGCGCGACACGTTGACAAGGATGGCGTCCGGCTTGAGCAGGCGCAACTG
>JANOCN010000262.1:0-2851 GCA_031412185.1 Betaproteobacteria bacterium
CAGGTTGTCAGGCGTGACCACCACTTGCGCAACCATCTTCTTGAGCTGCAGGCCCTTGACTACCTTGCGACAGATTTTCGACAGGTCCCGTTCCAGGGAACGCACACCCGCTTCGCGGGTGTAGTAGCGGACGATGTCCCGCACGGCATCTTCACGCACGTGCAGTTCGGCCTCCTTGACCCCGTTGTTCTTTAACTGCTTGGGCAACAGGTACTTGACGGCAATATTGGTTTTTTCGTCTTCGGTGTAGCCGGAAAGGCGAATGACCTCCATCCGGTCCAGCAAGGCCGGCGGGATATTCATCGAGTTCGATGTCGCCACAAACATCACGTCACTGAGGTCGAAATCGACCTCGACATAGTGGTCTCCAAACTTGTGGTTTTGCTCCGGGTCCAGAACTTCCAGCAGTGCACTGGACGGGTCACCACGAAAGTCGGTGCCGAGTTTGTCAATCTCGTCGAGCAGAAACAGCGGATTGCGCGTGCCCACCTTGGACAGGCTCTGCAGCACTTTGCCCGGCATCGCACCGATGTAGGTGCGCCGGTGACCCCTAATCTCGGCCTCGTCGCGCATGCCGCCCAGGGCTACCCGAACATACTTACGACCAGTCGCCTTGGCGATCGATTGACCCAAAGAAGTTTTACCAACTCCCGGGGGGCCGACCAGACAAAGAATCGGCGCTTTTACCTTGTCCACCCGCTGCTGCACGGCAAGATATTCAAGAATCCGGTCCTTGACCTTGTCCAGGCCAAAATGGTCTTCGTTCAACACCGCCTCGGCATTGACCAAGTTGTGTTTTATCTTGGTTTTCGAACTCCAGGGCAGAGCGGACAACACATCGATGTAGTTCCGCACCACAGCCGCCTCGGCCGACATGGGCGACATCAGTTTGAGTTTCTTGAGCTCTGCCTCTGCCTTCTTCAGAGCCTCCTTGGGCATCTTTGCGGCTTTGATTTTTTTCTCGATTTCGTCGATGTCGGCACCGTCCTCGCCTTCTCCAAGCTCTTTCTGGATCGCCTTGACCTGTTCGTTGAGGTAGAAGTCGCGCTGGTTTTTCTCCATCTGGCGTTTCACCCGGCCACGAATTTTCTTGTCTACGTTGAGGATATCGACCTCGCGCTCGATCTGCTCGAACAGATTTTCCAGGCGCTCTTTGACGCCAGTCAGGCTTAACACTGCCTGCTTGTTATCGAGCTTGAGCGGCAGATGCGCGGCAATGGTGTCCGCCAATCGGCCCGCATCGTCGATGCTGGAAATGGAAGTCAGAATCTCTGGAGGAATTTTCTTGTTGAGTTTGACGTACTGGTCAAATTGCTGCATGACTGCACGGCGCAAGGCCTCGATTTCGCTGGCTTTCTCGCTCGCCTTGCCGCGTGTCGCCGGGGCCAGTTCCACCGCCGGCTCAACCGGCGTGACATTCGCCGAGAAATAGGATTCGCCCTCCTCAATCTTGTTCACCAGCGCACGTTGCTGACCTTCGACTAGCACCTTGACAGTGCCGTCAGGAAGTTTGAGCATCTGCAAAATGGTCGACACACAACCCACATCGAACATGTCGGACACCAGCGGGTCGTCCTTGGCTGCGGCTTTCTGGGCCACCAGCATGATGCGCCGCTCGGACTCCATGGCCGCCTCGAGCGCCTTGATGCTTTTTGGTCTGCCTACGAAAAGCGGAATCACCATGTGGGGAAACACCACAACATCGCGCAAGGGCAGCAACGGCAGCTCAAGGGGAGTGGCAGGCAAAAGTACGGAACCAGACATGGAAAACCTTTAAGTTACAACATAACTTGGGGTCAAGTTAGTTCTCTCTGAAACTCGTTGCGTTACCGAATGAAGATGGATGGCCCAACGTAATTTTCAAGCGGCAGAATCATTGTCGCTGCACCGGCACCCGGTCTACACCGCAGAAACCGGCCAAAACACCCGCCAGATCCCACGGTTTGCCAGTTTTGGAGTCAGGCTTTTTTGGCCAGTTCCCGATACACCAGCAAGGGACGCTTGTTTTCTTCGATGGTGGATTCGTCAACCACCACTTTGTCCACATTGGTTGCATTGGGCAACTCAAACATCGTGTCGATCAGCGACTGCTCGAGAATCGAACGCAAGCCGCGTGCACCGGTTTTTCGGGCCAGCGCTTTCTTGGCAATCGACTTGAGTGCCGAGGGCCGGATCTCCAGATCGACCCCCTCCATCGCAAACAACTTGGCGTACTGCTTTACTAGGGCATTCTTCGGTTCCACCAGAATCTGCACCAAGGCGTCTTCACTCAGCTCCGCCAATGTCGCCACCACTGGCATTCGTCCGACAAGCTCCGGGATCAAGCCGAACTTGATCAGGTCTTCCGGTTCCACATCCTTGAACACCTCGGTCAAACTGCGTTGTGCCTTGCTCTTGACGGAGGCACCGAAACCGATTCCCGAGGATTCGGTCCGGTTGTCGATGACTTTCTCGAGGCCCGAGAATGCGCCACCGCAAATGAACAGGATATTGGTGGTATCGATTTGTACGAAGTCCTGATTCGGGTGCTTTCGACCGCCTTGCGGCGGAACACTCGCCATGGTGCCCTCGATCAGCTTTAGCAATGCCTGCTGCACCCCTTCGCCGGATACGTCACGCGTGATCGATGGGTTGTCGGACTTGCGTGATATCTTGTCTATCTCGTCGATGTATACGATGCCGCGCTGGGCGCGCTCGACCTCGTAGTTGCAGCTCTGCAGCAGCTTGAGCACAATGTTCTCAACATCCTCTCCGACGTAGCCTGCTTCTGTCAAAGTGGTGGCGTCGGCCATCACGAAAGGCACATCCAGCATGCGCGCCAGCGTTTGGGCCAGCAGCGTCTTGCCGGAAC